>CAIZLI010000143.1 GCA_903933765.1 uncultured Bacteroidota bacterium | reverse complement strand
TCATGCAAAGATTATTGAGTTAATGGAAACCTATCATCCAGCGCATTTTGCGATTGAAGCACCTTTTTTTGGAAAGAACGTACAGAGTATGCTAAAATTGGGAAGGGCCCAAGGGGTAGCCATTGCAGCAGCCATGCATTACAACACACCTGTTACAGAATATGCGCCCAAAAAAGTTAAGCAATCCATTACTGGTAATGGTAATGCCGATAAAGATATGGTTTGGAAAATGTTGGAACGCGTGTTGAATGTAAAAGAAAAACCAAAGCATTACGATGCTACAGATGCGCTTGCGGTTGCACTATGCCATTGGCATCAAATTAATCGACCAGTCATTAGCACTGGAAAGGGCTTAAAAGGATGGGATGATTTTATCCAAAAAAATCCAGCGCGTTTAAAAAAATAAGAAAGGTATTTTAGGAATTAGCTAAAATAAATTTGTCTTTGGCAATTAAACCAATTTATTCAAACAAATAGATTGTATCTCTTTAATCGTAATAGGGATAGCAAAAGGAATAGCAATAGAAAAAATATCTATAATGATGATTGCATTTGACGAATAATCGCTTCTTGTATTGCAATCAATTCGGCTTTAGACAATTGCAATTTTGGATTGGCGAAATTAAGGTCATCTGCTTGGTTGATTGGGATCAGATGCAAATGCGCATGGGGTACTTCTAGTCCTACAGTCACCATACTCACACGATCACAAGGAAAGCAAGCAGCAATTGCTGCTGCTATCGGTTTTGCAAATACCAATATTTGGGATAGGTAATTGTCTGGTAGTTCAAATACTTTATCCACTTCTATTTTAGGAACCACCAATACATGTCCTTTTTGCAAAGGGAAAATATCCAAGAATGCAAAGAATAGTTCATTCTCTGCAATCTTGTAAGCAGGTATATCACCTTGAATTATTTTTGAAAAGAGTGTCATTGCAAGTTGGACAGGGTAAATTAAATGGTAATATTATCAATGCTGAATTTCATCACTCCGTTGGGTGCTTGAACTTCTGCAGTATCACCAATTTTTTTACCAATCAATCCTTTTCCTATTGGTGAAGATGCAGAAATCTTACCCGCTTTTAAATCGGCTTCCTTCTCTCCTACTAATTGATAGGTCACTGTCTTTTTTGTCGCTAGATTCGTAATTGTCACCTTTGTCAATATCGTCACTTTGCTAGTATCAATGGTGCTGGTATCTACAATTTTTGCATTCGATACAGCTACCTCTAATTGCTTAATTTTTGATTCTAACATGCCCTGTGCTTCTTTCGCTGCATCATATTCGGCATTTTCTTTTAAATCCCCTTTTTCTCTTGCTTCTGCAATCGCTCTTGATGCCGCGGGACGATCAATAGATTTCATGCGTTGTAATTCCTCACGCATTTTATCAAAAGTCTCTTGGGTTACGTATACGTTTGTTTCGCTCATACCTTCTGTTTTATATAAAAAAAATACAACGCCACATAATTGAAGCGTTGCATGGTACAAAGATATCAAATTAGGGTCAAATGAGCCCTAATTTTTTGAGTAAGATCTTAGACATCTTATAATATGCCTCCTGGCTATAACCAGCTATATGTGGTGTTAAAATGAAGTTGGGCTGGGCCATTAAGGCTTCCAAATTGGCCTTTTCAGCATGACTATAGCTGTCGAGTCGTTCATTCTCAAGGACATCCAAGCCAGCCCCTCTAATTTGTTGATTTTGAAGCGCTTCAAGCAGCGCTTGGGTTGATGTAACGCCACCCCTACAAGTGCTTAAAAAATAAGGTTGTTGTTTTAATGCTTCAAAAAAATGGGTATTCGCAAAATGTTTTGTCAGGGGGGTTAAAGGCAGGTGCAAACTAATCACTTCGGCTTCTTGTTGAATGGTTTCCAAATGGACCATTTTAACATGCGGAAACTGTTGCCAACCCAAAGCCCTTGGATAAATATCATGGGCTAAAATTTCTACATCAAAGCCAGTCAATACTTTTGCAAATGCAGCACCTGTATGACCGAATCCAATGATGCCCACTTTTTTTCCAGTGAGCTCATCACCACGATTGCCATCTCTAATCCATTGACCCATTTTTATTTCGCCATATGCGCTATGAATTCGATGCATTAAATTCAATAACAAGCCTAAACTATGTTCTCCAACTGCAGTACAATTTCCCTCCGGGCTACTCACGCATAAAATGCCTTTAGATTCTGCCAGGGCAGTGTCAATTAATTCCATCCCACTACCCAGTCGACCAATCCATTTTAATGCCTTCGCGCTGTCAATGATTGTTGCATCAATTTGCAACCTAGTGGTCACAATCAATCCAACTGCATCTGCAATTTTTAAATGCAGTTCATCATAGCCAATGGTAGGTTCGTAACAAATTTCGAAACCTTTTTGCTCAAGCGTCGCTAATAAATAAGGGTGCACTGCTGCCGTTACAATAACTTTATTAGACATAGACTAAGGATTGTGCATTTTAAAAGTAAGATCCGCAAAGTCTTGATAGGTCAAGTTTTCGGCTCTTTTTGTAAAGATAGGATCTTGCAACTGTTCTGTCGTAAAATAAGGTTTCAATGGATTTCTTAACATTTTACGGCGCTGACCAAAAGCCATTTTTACAATATGATAGAAACTCTTTATTGAACTAAATTCAGGAAATGTGGATTTGCGTTTTAAACGAATCACACCACTCATGACATTGGGCGGTGGGGTAAAAGCAGAAGGTGGCACATCAAATAAATACTCCACCTCGTAAAATGCTTGGGTCAATACACTCAAAATGCCATATGCTTTTGAATGCGGCTTGGCTGCAATTCTTTCTGCCACTTCTTTTTGAAACATCCCAATCATCACAGGCACTTGTTCTTTCCAATCCAATACCCTGAACACAATTTGTGTAGATATATTATATGGGAAATTACCCACTAAAGTAAATTGACCCTCAAAAGGAATGGCGGTTTCTAAAAAATCTTCATTGACTAATTTACCCTCTAATTGAGGATAGGTATGTAAAAGGTAGGCTACTTTTTCACGATCCAATTCCACCGCTTTAAATGCTTGTTTAGGCAGGTCCAAAATATGTTGGGTTAAAGCACCTGCTCCTGGACCAATTTCCAACAACTGGTCAATTGGTGCGTCCTCAAGGGCAGCTTTGATTTGTAAACAAATTTGGACATCATTTAGAAAGTGTTGACCCAATGACTTTTTAAGGGTGTATTGCATGAAGCAAAGTTAGGTTTTTGTGCGTACTTTTACACCCTAATCAACTGGATATGAACCAAGACATCAGAAAACCAATTATAGGCTTTACTTGTGGAGATTTAAACGGTATTGGCATTGAATTAATCATCAAATCATTGTCTGATAGTCGACTACTCGAATTTATGGTACCCGTTATTTTTGCGAACCATAAGGCAATCAATTTTTACAGCAAGAGCAGCCCTAGTTTTCAAATGTCTTTTTCAACTGCACCAGATCTTGATAAGTTAAACCATAAACAAGTGAACTTGATTCAATGTTGGGAGGAGGAAGCTACTATTCAACCAGGTGAGCTTACTGAAATTGGTGGTAAATATGCATTGATCTCTTTAGAAAAAGCAGTTGATGCATTAAAAAATAAAAAAATTGACGGTCTAGTGACCGCGCCAATTCATAAGAAAAATATCCAGTCACCTAATTTTAATTTTAGTGGGCATACTCCTTATTTGCAACATGCATTTGGGAATGTAGAAAACCTCATGCTATTGGTGGCCGAAAATTTAAGAATGGCCTTGGTCACAGAACACCTCACGATACAAGATATTGCGCAACATATTACCAAGGATAAGATCAAACAAAAATTACAAATCCTGCACAGAAGCTTACAAAAAGATTTTGGTGTAGACAAACCACGTATTGCTGTCTTGGCATTGAATCCTCATGCAGGTGATGATGGTTTGATTGGTAAGGAAGAAATTGAAATCATTCAACCAGCTATTAAAGAAGCAAAACAACAGATGTTGGTATACGGACCTTATTCTGCAGATGCTTTTTTTGCTAGAGGACAGCACGAAAAATTTGATGCAGTCTTAGCGATGTACCATGACCAAGGCATGATTCCATTTAAATCATTGGCATTTGGAGATGGTGTGAACTTCACAGCTGGATTACCAATTGTTAGAACAAGTCCAGACCATGGAACTGCTTTTGATATTGCTGGAAAAGACAAGGCAGATGCCAGTTCATTTACAGCGAGTATTTTTGAATGTATTCGGATTATTCATGCTAGACAAGGCTATCGCGATATGCGTTTAAATCCTTTGAAGAAGGTAAGTCATAAAATGTTTGCAAATGCGGTAGACGAAAGATTAGACGAAAATTAATCCAATCATTGAATTGAATAGCGCTGTATGGACAGCTTTAATAAGGACAGGCTTTTTTCAATTTCACTAAGGATTGAATACCCCAAGATGGTTCGATTGAATTTGCTTTAGTTTGATTACTAAAAAACAAATCTGCTTTTTGAATCAATGGTTTAGCTGACTTACATCCACCCCCAAATATGAAAGGTAATTTTTGTTGAATATTGGCCTCCAAAATATAGGCCCTTGGATTATTTGGATTCAACTTCTTAGCCAAGCTCAAGCTGTTTTTAATTTTACCTTCATAGGTAAACCACCTCAATGCAGGATTCACGGACATCTTTGCAGTATAAGCTAAACTTTCTGCGCAATAGATTTCATCATTCACTTCGATGGATTTTGCCCTAGCTACCCATAATAAAGCATCACTGGCTAGCACATCTCTATCGCCCATTTTCAAGAGACACATTAATGATTTAGTCATTCCAGCATAATAAGGAATCAACCAATTGGTTTTGTCCACAGCATAGAGTTGCTCAAATTGCTGAAATAGTTGTATATAAGAACTGGGGCTGTTTGTCTTATTAAATTGTATGACAGCAGACTCCAATGCTTTAGTATGGTTGGATGTCTGTGCCTGAAGGGGCAACTGCAATAGTAGTATAAAAAAGACGATTCCGCTTTTCATTCATTGCAATTTAAAACATTGAATTGGAAACACCTTGATTGATTACATAATTCGTATAGGTAATTTCGATCGTGCCTTTTTTTTGCTTTAAGGCCTTTTGTTTTGCTGCAGGATCCTCATCTCCAAATTCTAAAGTAATCCCATTGGGTAATTTATAGTCCTTGGTGTTGAAGCCAAAAATAAGCTTGCTAGGAAGCCCGTAGCTGGCATATTGTCCATACTCCATGGTTATTTCATACGTGCCATTCTCTTTCGTTGTAGTGAAAGTCTTGTACACCAATGCATCCACTGGATCAATCCATAAAGTCGAAATAACCCAGTCTAATTTTTCATCTGTTGGGATTAGTTTAATCGCCTGCAAGGATTTGCCTTTAAACATTTGAACCCCAGACTCAATAGCGATATATTGTTTGTTATTCAATAGAGAATTGATCGTCACAGACACCCCACCTTTAGGTAATAAAGAGATACCGCCCTCTTTTTTAACTTTCAATAAATTCGGTTTCTTAAAATATACTTTGACTTTCCCCAATGAGGCTTTGATAAATGCCACATCGGTTTTCATCACCCCAGTTGCCACATAGTCATTGACCGTATTCAATTTCTTAGTCACTCTTTCAATTAATGGGTTTGATTGCGCAACAACAGCGACCTGAATAAAGCATATTCCTACAAAAAGCAAAATCATTTTTTTCATATCGAACTAATTATATTTTTTCAAGCCTGGATTAGCTTAAAATATCTTTCTTTTTCATGATCCAAACAGAAGCCCCTACAAATAATCCAATATGTATCGCTAGTATGATGATTGAATTTTTAATTTTAGCCACATTTAAAATACTTCCAGTGATTGCGTCATTTGATTCATTGACTTGTATATCAAAAAATTCTTTCCAATTATTCATATGGGTAGTAAACAAATAAGGCTTTACCACATTGAACAATGGAATGTTAAGCGTACTTAGGATAGTAAAAAAAACAATCGCACTAATGGTTGCAACAATGGGTCCAATTGAATTATTCGCTAAGCTAGACATCAAGAAGCCTAAGGCAGCTACTGTCAATAAAGAGAAACTTGCAAAAACAAATGCCCCTAAGTATCTCCAAAAAACATCCTGTTCTTGTATCAAGACCACATAATTAGATTTCATTAGGAATAAATCATCTGTGCCAAAAATCCACATGCTTAAGAATAGCGCAAGAAAAGCCAACCAAATCAATAATAAAATAGTATATAAACTTGCTGCTACAAATTTAGCCAAGACCCACTGTGTTCTACTATAAGGGGTTGTAAACAATAACCTCAAAGTGCCCAAATTCGCTTCGCCAGAAAGCATATCAGCTGCAATCAAAGCCACTAATAGCGGCACATGCACAAGTAACAATTGCAATAATATATAACAGATCAAATATCCATTTAACACCTTCCCATCCACCGTTAAAGTATCGTTGATATCCTTCATCAAAAATGCAGCATAAGCCTCACCATCTATTTTTAATCCCATTTGTATCACCAATATCAATGCAGCAATCGCACCAAATGCAATATAAGTTCTTGGCCTTTTGTAGATTTTAAAAAGTTCAATTTGAATAATTGGCCACATATTAAAAAGTTGAAGTAAGTTGTAAAAAATAATCTTCCAAGGAATTTTTTGCTTCTAGTGAAACCAAGTCGATATTAGACGCTACAATAAAAGCATTTAAGGCAGGGATCTCTAATTTAGGAATCGTCAGATAAAGCCCCTCGGTTCTTTCTAATACATTTGAACGATAAGCCGATGCCATTAATTTTTGTTTTGCATCCGCGTCATCCAAGGTCTTAATTTGTACGATGGTTTTATTTGGATCCAACAAACTTGATGTAGGTCCTTCTGCCATTTTTTTACCTTGATGGATAATTAAAATATGGCTCGCAATTTGTTCTATTTCAGAAAGTAAATGTGAGGAAACTAAAACAGTTTTACCCTGGTCTTTAGAAAGTGATTTGATCAATTGACGAATATCAGCAATACCTTGAGGATCCAGTCCATTGGTTGGTTCATCTAATATAATCAATTGAGGGTCGTGTAATAATGCAATACCAATCCCTAATCTTTGCTTCATCCCCAATGAATAAGTTTGTACTTTATCATTGGCTCTTGACAATAATCCTACCTGTGCTAAAGTCGCTTCGATCTTAGCAGCAGTTATTTTTTGCTTACGCAATTTTGCAAACAAGGTTAAGTGCTCCTGCGCAGTTAAGTAAGGATATAGATCTGGGCGTTCAATCACTGCACCTACTTGTTCTAAAATTGCAGAACGATTGTCTGTTAACGATTGGCCAAAGATTTCGATATGCCCTTGAGAAGGATGGATTAAGGAAAGCAACATTCTGATAGTGGTACTTTTTCCAGATCCGTTTTGGCCCAAAAAACCATACACCTGTCCCGCTTCTACTTCAAAAGAAAGCTGGTCTACTGCCTTTAAGGCGCCAAAGCTTTTACTTAATCCTTGTACTTTAATGACTGACATAATACTATAACAATCTATAGAATGATTTGTTGCGAATCCATCCCCCTATTCACAAAAAAACCCCGAAATATCGGGGGTTTTTTTATTCAAGTATTTCCTTATTTGTATTGAGGAATCAAGCTATTTGCTAATTCTACCATTTGCTTTAATCCATCTTCAGGTAAATTACCTTTTTTGAATTCAGCCAATACATTTGGTAATTTATTCGACATCTCTAACATAAAATGTGCTTCAAAATCTTTCACGTTTTTAACCGCTACTTCTTTCAACAAACCTTGTGTACCCAAGTAGATAATGGCTACTTGTTTTTCTACCGTAAACGGTGTGTACTGTGCTTGCTTCAAGATCTCTACGTTTCTTGCACCTTTATCAATTACATTCTTAGTTGCTGGATCCAAGTCACCACCAAATTTAGAGAAGGCTTCTAACTCACGGTATAATGCCTGGTCTAATTTCAATGTACCAGATACTTTTTTCATTGATTTGATCTGCGCGTTACCACCCACACGACTTACAGAAATACCTACGTTGATCGCTGGACGAATACCTGCGTTGAACAAGTTTCCTTCTAAGAAGATCTGACCGTCTGTAATTGAGATTACGTTGGTTGGGATATAGGCAGATACGTCACCTGCTTGTGTTTCAATAATTGGTAATGCAGTCAATGATCCACCACCTTTCACCAAATGCTTGATAGAAGCTGGTAAGTCATTCATATTCTTAGCAATCTCATCGTTTGCAATTACTTTCGCAGCACGCTCTAATAAACGGCTATGTAAGTAGAATACATCACCTGGATATGCCTCACGTCCTGGTGGACGACGTAATAATAAAGAGACCTCACGGTAAGCCACCGCTTGCTTTGATAAGTCATCAAATACAATCAACGCTGGTTTACCACAATCACGGAAGAACTCACCAACAGCTGCACCCGCAAATGGAGCGTAGAATTGTTGAGGCGCTGGATCAGCAGCAGAAGCAGCAACGATGATTGTATAAGCCATCGCACCGTTCTCTTCTAAAGTCTTCATTACACCTGCAATCGTAGATGCTTTTTGACCAATCGCAACATAGATACAATATACTGGTTCACCAGCATCGTAAAATTCTTTTTGATTGATAATGGTATCCACACAAATTGCAGTCTTACCTGTTTGACGGTCACCAATGACCAATTCACGTTGACCACGACCAATTGGAATCATCGCGTCAATCGCTTTGATACCTGTTTGTAATGGTTCTTTTACAGGCTCACGGAAGATAACACCTGGTGCTTTACGCTCCAATGGCATCTCATACAATTCACCTTTAATTGGACCCTTACCATCAATTGGCTCACCCAACATATTGATTACACGACCAACTAAACCATCTCCTACTTTAATAGAAGCGATTTGACCAGTACGCTTTACTTTATCACCTTCTTTAATGCCCTTGCTCTCACCCATCATTACCACACCCACATTGTCTTCCTCTAGGTTCAATGCAATGGCTTTAGTACCATTTTCAAATTCAACCAACTCGCCACTACTTACTCCGTTCAAACCATAAATACGGGCGATACCGTCACCAACTTGTAGTACAGTTCCTACTTCTTCTAAATCAGCAGAAGCATTAAAATTGCTTAATTGCTGTCTAAGAATTGCAGATATTTCATCAGGTTTAATGTCCACCATAAAAACTTATTTAATGTATGATTGTTATGTTAATTA
>CAIZLI010000142.1 GCA_903933765.1 uncultured Bacteroidota bacterium | reverse complement strand
CAGAGCCAATATGTACGATGCTGCTAAACATACCTAAATTAGGCACGCCCTGCGCATTGATGGTGCCAATTAAACTAGCCGATTTAAAACCAGTTAAGCTATTGATAAAATTAGCTCTATAAAATCTTTCCCAAGACTGCCATTCGGCGGGAGTGAATTGTTGCATAAAGAATTAACAAGTGAAAGATGAATAAGTTTACGCTCTATTTAAAGGAATATAAATTGATGGAATCTGGAGCTATCTTTTCTTTGGATATTATTTCCCATTTTGTATAGGGATGAGTAGGAAAAAACAAAGCCGTCATCACAGTGCGACCACCATCTGCAAATAATTCGATCGAAGTCTTATCTAATAAAATTGATAAGTCCATATTCGTTGCGTTGGAAAGTCTTGGCGCTACTGCTACTGCCGCAAACCCTTTATTAAAATTAGAAACTCCTGCTTTGGTTCTATCAATATAAAATTGTTTTTTGTCTGCATGATACCCAACAATTAATTTTTCATTATACGTATTTGAAAGGACGATTTCAAAATCCTTTGTTTTTGCATCCTTAATGTCAATGCGATTTGGAATCACATTTTCTTTGGAGCCTATTTCAGTAAATGCATTCATAAATTCCTTGACAGGACTAGACACTAAAAGAAATCTATTTGAATTTGTATTTTTATTATTATCCTGTTCAATCAATTTCAATTCCCTCGGCACCGTCATGGCACTTCTCCATTTTTCTGTAGGTACTACATTCGCGTAGTTCCAATTACTCATCCAACCAATTAAAATATTCCTATCCCCTACATTTGAAAAAGTCACGCCCGCATAATTGTCTGGGCCATAATCCATCCATTTAATATCCGTAGTATAAGGCTTAAATGCATGACCATCAAAATCACCCACTATATATTGTGTAGCAGATCCGCCGTTTGGTCCCCCTGGATTCATACTCACTAATAAAACCCATATTGTTTTTCCAAAGTGATTAAAAGATAATAAATCTGGACATTCCCAAACACCGCCATGTGCAAATAAATTTTTACCTATTTCGGATTCCTTAGTCCAGTTGATTAAATCAGGTGCACTATAAAATTCAACATGATCGGCAACTGCCAAACTCATAATCCATTTTTGTGAAGGCGCATGCCATATCACTTTAGGATCTCTAAAGTCCTTTAAATTAGGGGTTTTAAGCACAGGGTTGCCTGCGTATTTAGTCCAAGTCTTTCCCTCATCCAAACTGTATGCAATAGATTGATTCTGAAAATCTGTTCTGCCAGCTTTTTCACCAGGCATAAAATGTTGCGTAAAAATAGCCACCAAAGGTGCTATACCACCTCGTCCTAAACCACTGGTATTGTTTTTATCCAATACAGCAGAGCCAGAAAAAATCATTCCAATCGAATCTGGATACAAAGCAATAGGTTGTTCTTTCCATTGCACTAAATCGCTGCTTGTGGCATGTCCCCAATGCATTGGACCCCAAACTGTTCCATCTGGATAGTGCTGAAAAAACAAATGGTATTGCCCATTTAAATAAATCATCCCGTTGGGATCATTCATCCAGCCTTGCTTTGGCGTAAAATGAAAACGCGGTCTATACAAAGATTCATTGTTAAGTTTTGCATCAGGCTGTACTTGACTTTGTACACTAGCATGTGCCATAAAAAAACAAAGAATCAAGAAACTGCGGTAAAAATGCATTGAATATTTTTTAATTAGATGAGGCCTTTAATTGCTGAAGTAGTTGAATCATGTCCTCTTCCTTCTTTAAATTTAATTTATTTGTATTCAATAGGGCATCTATCTGAGCAGTAAATTCAGGTAGCCCCTTTTTTATTGCTTTCAAAGAAAGTGCACTACCCAATGCAACCATTTTTTTAGCTGCTTTATCATAGATATAAAATAAATCGTCCACAACATATTCCTTGAGAGGCGCTCCGCCGTATACAGCAGATTCTTTAATGCGTTTACTTGTATATTTTAATAATTGAAAATTGTCGCCCCTTCCCAGTACTTCGTAAAAAGTAGCAGGCGTATTGTCGTCTACACTCGGGAATAAACACATGAACTGTTTTGAGATTTTATTTTTCTCCTTATCCACGCCATATAAGGTAAATTCTTTTGCTTGTTGGTTCACCACATACAAACCATTTTTTTGCGTATAAAATAATTTATGGTCAACCAATGAATAGTTTAAATTAGAATCAACAGACTCCATCCCATTTACAAAAACAATTTTGCCTTGGCCAAATTTTTCAAATAAATAGGGTGTGCCTTGTACACCAGCTGCACCAGCAGGTACAATACGGCCGTTTGCGTCTGTAAATTGCACAGTCGGAACGGCATTACCAGAGATTTGAGCAAACATAGGAAGCGTCACGGAAGAAAAAATGAGGATGAAAAGGTACTTTTTCATAAGCAGGGTTGAATAATAGTGTATTAGCAAGATAAAAAAAAGGGTGCACTCAATAGCATTGAGGCACCCTTTTTTTATTTAGGTATATTGATTAGTTCGAATAACCTGGATTTTGAACCATCAATGGATTCGCTTGAATCTCTGAGTTAGGGATTGGCAATAGGAATCTAAAATTACCAGACTCTAAGGTTGTTTTATTGTTTTGCGCATCTACAGCTAAACGAATAATTGGAAGATTACGTCTTTTAGCATCAAAGAAACGATGGCCTTCGAATGGTAATTCTTTAAAACGCTCATTCAAAATTGCAGTAATTAAATCACCCTTAGATGAAAAACTTTGTGCAGTATAGCCATTGATTCTAGCATCTCTTAATGCATTCAAATCAGCAGCAGCACCAGTTAAATCATTTGTTTCTGCTCTTGCTTCTGCACGAATTAAATACATTTCACCAGTTCTGAAAACTTTACCATCTGCTAATAATTCAGTTGGTGTACCATAGGTGGTACCAGCATACTTATTAATCAATATTGCAGCAAGTGATCTTGAAGAACTTGCCTTCAATAAAGGCTCTTCAAAGAAGTATGCCCCATAACGGATATCATTTACTTGGTCATAGCTATTTAGTAAAGCTGATGAAGGTCTCCAAGTAATAGTACCAATATTTGATGCATTTGCAGATGTACCTCTGTACAAAGTTCCAATTCTACCACCAGCAGTTGTTGTTCTAGTCAATTTGAATGCCACTTCGCTATTGTTTGCATCCTTCCAAATTAATGGGAAGTTTGTTTTAGAAGCTAATGGGAATGCAGCGATGTATTCAGTTGCAAAAGTAGCTGCATTCGTATAGTCTTTCATATACAAAGCAACTCTTGCTTGTAATGCAGTCACTGCCTGTTTTGAAGCTCTAGCAATATCTGCGTTAGTAGCCGGCACAAGAGATTTAGCAGCAGTTAAATCAGCATTCAATTTAGCCATATAAGGTGCTACAGTGATTCTTGCTTGAGGCGTTAAAGAAGGCGTCTCCATATAAGCTAATGCCAAAGCTGTACCATCCGAAGTATTGCTATAAAATTGATATAAACCAAAGTGACAGAAAGCTCTTAAGAATAAAGCTTCTCCTTTGATTCTGATTTTAAGCGCTTCTTCGGTTGCGTTAGCAGCTTTTGCATTTGGCAACGCTTCTAGAACTCTGTTTACTCTATCTATCGTTCTGTAATACATAGGGAATGCGGTAAAGTTATCTCTGATTGAGATATCTGTTGACCCATATTGCCATTCGTGCACAGTTGCAGCATTGTAAAACTCAGCAACTCTTACCTCGTCGCTAAAAACACTGTTCAACAAAATGCCCATTTCTACGTTCATTGTTGCGTAAGCACCAATAATGCCTGACTCAACATTTGAAACATTCTTCAAAGCGACGTCTCCGCCGATGAAGTCGGTTTCTTTAACATTAATCACCTTAGAACATGATGCAAAAAGGGAT
>CAIZLI010000141.1 GCA_903933765.1 uncultured Bacteroidota bacterium | reverse complement strand
TACAGCATTTGCATCTGTTGCAGTTGCTTTAGCAGCTTGCAATGAAGCAGCTAATTTTTTCAATTGTGCTTTTGCTTCAGACACAAGATCTGTATTTTCTACATCTACACTTGGTACGCCTATACGAATCATTCCAGCAGCAGCTGATGCAGCAGAGGCCGATGGGTTAAGCATTTCGTCTAATTGGCTCACAAATGTTTTCTGTAAATTTCTTCGGTAGATATCTGCTTTACTTACATCACTGAATAAGCCCTTTCTTAAATCATCCATCATCTCATTCAATGCATAAGAACTTGCACCAAATCTTGTTTGGCTTGTAGTGATACGATACAATCTACCCTTGTCTAGTAATGATTTTAAAATACTCGTTTGTATTGTTTGTACACGCTCATTACTTGCTGGATTTGCAATCTTATTTAGAATAGATGCATCCAATAACCACTTAGGTGTAGTAAATAATTGTGTATGGAAAAATTGCATTGCTTGTTTTTGCGTTGCAACTGTTGTTGGTGTATACACATCTCCTTTTTCTTCTACACTTTTAAATGTTTCTTGAATACCACCAACATTTCTTAACACATGGCCCATGTATCTGCTAAATTGACCAACTACTTGACCATACATTTGGCTTAAGTTTTCATAACGATCACCTTCTTCCTTTGTCCACTCTGGTAAGTTCACTATGATTCTTTTCAAATTCTTAATACCATATTCACTTGCCAACATCGAATTATCACCTAAGTCTTCTGTTTGTGCTCTTGGGTCATCATTTCTACCTTCGCCACCAAACCATACTCTTGGGTTCTTGCTTAAATTGTCAATGATCCATTTGTTGTTGATTTTGCGATCTGCTTGTGCATCATTTTCGCCAGTGTAAGTATAACCCCATTGAATGGCCCATTTATCATAGTCGCCTATTCTTGGGAACAATCCAGATTGCGAAATCTTATCTTCTGGTTGAGCAACATAGTTAAAACGCGCATAGTCCATGATAGATGCAGTGTGTCCATTTGCTTCTACCCATGTTTTATCTCTTAATTTTTCTACAGGTGTTTTACTTGAACTACCCATATTATGTCTCAAACCTATTGTGTGACCAATTTCGTGAGAAGATACAAAACGAATCAAGTTCCCCATTAATTCATCATCAAAATGCATTTTTCTAGCTGCAGGATCAACTGCTGCTGTTTGAACCATATACCAGTCATGTACTAAGCTCATTACATTATGATACCATCCTACATGGCTTTCTAAAATTTCACCACTACGTGGATCATGTACTTGAGGGCCATAAGCATTCTCGATATCAGAAGCGAAATAACGAATCACAGAGAAACGTGCGTCTTCTAAACTCATCGTGCTATCATTAGGCCATTCTTTACCTACGATGGCATTTTTCCAACCAGCTTTTTCAAATGCAACATTCCAGTCGTTGACACCAGCGATTAAATAAGGCACCCATTTTTTAGGTGTTGCTGGATCTACATAATAAACTATAGGCTTAATTGGCTCAACCAATTCTCCTCTTTTATATTTTTCTAAGTCTTGAGGCTTAGGTTCTAAACGATAACGTACCGCAAATACTTGATTTTTTACTTTTTGTTGATCGTCTGAATATTCCACAAAATTATCCGCAAAATAGCCCACTCTTGAGTCAAATAAACGACGTCCCATTGGTGTTTTTGGCAACAATAAGATAGAGGTATTCAATTCAAAGGTTACAGCGCCAGCGTTTGCTGCTGCTGGGATAAAGCTGCCACCTGCTGGACTTCCAGGCATTGGGGAGCTAGCATTGTAAGTTTTTACCGTTTTAACTTCAATATTAATAGGGTAAGACTTAATGGTTTCAATATAAGAACGATCAGAAGCAAGTCCTGATAAGTTAAAGTTTCTCTTCTCAAAAGTACTTAAGCTAACTGCTTGATTATCACCTTTAAAAAAGTCGGTTACATCGATGATCGAACTCGTAGAATCTTTTCCGTAAGCTTTCACATCAAAAGCGGCCACAATTGGGTCTAAATAAGAGTTTTTAACTGCTTTTGCGATGGTTTGAGTTGAATCCGCCCTACTAATAAGGGACACCACACGCATAAAAATACGGTTATTAGGTCCTTTTTCGAATTGGATGGTTTGCTCATTCACTTGCTCACCACCATATTTTCTTGCACCACCAGCTACTTTCGCATAGCGGGTTACAGCAATCAACTCTCTACCCAAAAGGCTATCTTGGATATCAAAGTAGAACTTATCGTCCTGTAAGTGCACTGTAAAGACCCCTTTTTGGGATACAGCCTTCTTGGTGATGAATTCTTTAAAGGATTTTGGGCCCGTTTTTGCAGGTAGGTCTTTTTTAGCGCCTGCTGCAGCACTGGTGTCTGCCACTACTGGTGCTAAAGGTCTTTGGGCTTGGACAAGGCCTGTCATCAGGACACAAAGACTAATAATTGCTAGGTTTTTTTTCATATTATATAATTATAGTTTTTTGAAAACGTCCCCTAAATATATTCCATTCCGCCTAAACTATTTTGATAATAATTTTTTAAATAAAAAAATGTCTTGAAAATTGTTTCAATCAATAATTTACTTATTTTGTAAGCCCTTAGAAACCCAAGTGTTAAGATTCTTTAAAAAATCCGCTTAAGTTTCTAGGATTAAATCACTTTTTTATAAATTTAATTTAAAACCAAAAATCAATTGAATCATGGCTGATTTATCTAAACCAACTGCAACTGCAGCTTCAAAACAAGCAGCACAAAAAAAAGGTGGCAATTTGATTGCAACCTTAGCACCAATCGCTTGTATCGTAGCAGGCTATGTTATCTGGCGTTTTGTTCTAGGTAACGCAAGTAATTTCACTAACCCTGATCCAAATGGTGGTTTCTGGCCAGCGCATAAAGGACCAATGGGCACATTTACAAAAATGTATGAGGGTGGTATCGTCGTACCTATTTTGATTGGTAGCTTACTAATCGTTTTGACTTTCGTAATCGAAAGATTATTGACTATTAAGAAAGCTGCTGGAGCAGGTAATATTGCAGAGTTCATCCGTCAAGTGCAATTCCATTTAGCGAATAAAGAAGTGGATAAGGCTTTGGCTGCATGTGATAAGCAAAAAGGTTCTGTAGGTAATGTAATGAAATCTGGCTTGACTAAGTACAAGGAGATGATTACAAATACAGAATTAGATACTGATCAAAAAGTATTGAACATTCAAAAAGAAATCGAAGAAGCAACTGCATTGGAATTACCAATGTTAGAAAAGAACTTAGTTTTCTTATCTACCATCGCATCGGTTGCAACCTTATTAGGTTTGTTCGGTACGGTATTAGGTATGATTCGTTCTTTCTCT
>CAIZLI010000140.1 GCA_903933765.1 uncultured Bacteroidota bacterium | reverse complement strand
TACATTTGACATCCTAAAGGTAACAAAGTTTAAAACATAGAACGTTAATAGGAGCGGTTTTGTTACAATTTAAAATGTTAAGAATTTTTAGAAAATGGCAAAGGAACTAACAACAAGAGCACAGGACTATTCACAATGGTATAATGACCTAGTTTTAAAAGGGTCGCTAGCAGATTATAGTGCAGTAAGAGGCTGTATGGTGATTAAACCATATGGTTATGCTTTATGGGAAAATATGCAAGCAACATTAGACAAAATGTTCAAGGATACAGGGCATGAAAATGCTTATTTCCCTTTGTTTGTGCCAAAGTCCTTGTTTGAGGCGGAGGAAAAAAACGCAGAAGGCTTTGCAAAAGAGTGTGCGATTGTGACCCATTATCGATTAAAAACTGATCCAAACAATAAAGGCAAGTTGATGGTAGATCCAGAAGCGAAGCTAGAAGAGGAATTGATTGTTCGTCCTACGAGTGAAGCGATTATTTGGAATACCTATAAAACATGGATTCAATCTTACCGTGATTTACCAATTTTGGTGAACCAATGGGCCAATGTGGTAAGATGGGAAATGAGAACAAGGTTGTTTTTAAGAACGGCAGAATTCTTATGGCAGGAAGGCCATACTGCACATGCCACTAAGGAGGAAGCGATTGAAGAGACTTTGAAAATGCTAGATGTCTATGCAGACTTTGCAGAAAATTGGATGGCGATGCCAGTGATCAAAGGGGTGAAAACGCCTAACGAAAGATTCGCGGGTGCAGAAGATACTTATTGCATAGAGGCTTTAATGCAGGATGGTAAAGCATTACAAGCAGGTACTTCGCATTTCTTAGGACAAAATTTTGCAAAAGCATTTGATGTTAAATTCAGTGATAAGAACAATACTTTAGATTATGTATGGGCCACCTCTTGGGGTGTGAGTACCAGATTAATTGGAGGATTGGTGATGACACATAGTGACGACGAAGGGTTGGTATTACCTCCACGTATTGCGCCATTGCAAGTAGTGATTGTGCCAATTTATAAAGGCGAAGAACAGAAAGCATTGTTGGATGAAAAAGTACATGCGATGGTCGCTTCATTTAAAGCGGCTGGTATTCGTGTAAAATATGATGATTCTGATAACCAAAGACCAGGTTGGAAATTTGCAGAATACGAATTAAAAGGCGTGCCAGTAAGAATCGCTGTTGGTCCGCGTGACTTAGAAAATAATCAAGTTGAAATTGCACGTCGTGATACCAAAGAAAAAACAACTGTGTCGATGGATGGCATTACAGCAACTGTGTCACAATTGTTATTGGATATTCAATCAAATTTATTCAATCGTGCCAAAAAATACAGAGACGAACACATTACAAAAGTGGATAGCTGGGATGATTTTATTTTAACACTAGACACTAAGGCAGGATTTGTTTCGGCACATTGGGATGGTACACCTGAGACCGAAGATAAAATCAAGGAAATGACTAAGGCAACAATTCGTTGTATTCCTTTGAACAATGAACAAGAAGCGGGCACTTGTATTTTAACAGGAAAACCTTCTGTGCAAAGAGTTTTATTTGCACGTGCTTACTAGTATTTAAGTTACAAGTAACATGAAACAGAAGCC
>CAIZLI010000139.1 GCA_903933765.1 uncultured Bacteroidota bacterium | reverse complement strand
TGCCAATAATTTTACCACTATCAATGATGGCCACTCTATCACATAATACTTCTGCCTCGTCCATATAATGTGTGGTGATGATGACAGTGGTGCCATTGTTTCTGATTTCTAGGATCAGATCCCAAAGATTACGTCTTGCTTGAGGATCGAGACCTGTCGTAGGTTCATCTAAAAAAATTATTTTTGGACGATTAATGAGTGTGGTGGCGATAGAAAATCTTTGCTTCTGTCCCCCACTCAATTCCTTGAACTTGGATTTTGCTTTATCTACTAAATCAACTTTAGCCAATAGTTCCATCGGATCCATCTGCATTTGATATAATCCAACAAACAAGTGTATGAGCTCAGTTAAATTCAAATTTGGATAAAAGCCTGCAGTCTGCAATTGCACCCCAATGATTTTTTTAATCGCTTCTGGATCTGTATCTAAGTTCATTCCATCTACGATCACTGTCCCTCCAGATTTTTGTCTTAAGGTTTCAATGATTTCTAATGTAGTGGATTTCCCTGCACCATTAGGACCCAACAAGCCAAATATCTCTCCTTTATATACGTCAAAGCTAATGCCTCTAACTGCTTCAAAATCGCCGTAGGACTTGGTTAAATCCTTTACCTGAATGATGGGTTCTTTCATGAATAATTGTATTAAATCGTTCTTTAGTAAAAATAACCTAACTAACTTATATTTGCCCTATCAAAATTAGCGATATGAAGGTAGGTATTTTAGGCGGTGGACAATTGGGAAGGATGCTTTTACAAGCAGCAGCAAACTATGATTTAACAACCTATGTGTTAGAAAAAGATCCCAACTGCCCTGCAGCCCATTTATGCCACCATTTTTCTGTTGGCGATATTTTAGATTATGACACGGTGTATCAATTTGGAAAGCAATTAGACGCTTTGACCATTGAGATTGAAGCGGTGAATGTGGATGCATTGACACAGCTAGAAAAAGAAGGCGTTAAAATATATCCTACCCCAGCTGCAATTAGAACCATTAAAAATAAAATTGCACAAAAACAATTTTATGCAGACAACGAAATTCCAACTTCCAACTTCGTAATCACCCATTCAGCTGAAGCAATTCAAGAGCACTTAGGCCTATTACCTGCAGTGCACAAATTAGCTGAGGGCGGATATGATGGCAAAGGTGTACAAGTGATTGAAGACGAAAAAGCCATAGCATTGGGTTTTAATGCGCCAGCTGTTTTAGAAGAAAAAGTAAAAATTGTAAAGGAATTGGCATTGATTGTTGGCATGAATGCAAAAGGCGAAACAGTCATCTTCCCTCCTGCCGAAATGGTTTTTGACCAAGTCTATAATTTATTGGACTACCAATTAAGTCCTGCAAAAATAGAAGAGCAACAACTTTGGAAAGCCGAAGCGATTGCAAGAAAAGTGGTTCAATCTTTAAAGAGCCCTGGGCTTTTTGCCATTGAATTATTTGTAGACCAACAAGGAGAAATCCTTGTTAACGAAACCGCACCAAGAGTGCATAATAGCGGACACCATACCATTGAAGCCAATTACTGTAGTCAATATGATATGTTGCTAAGAATCATTTTAGATTTCCCTTTAGGCAACCCTGCACCTATTTTGTCAAGTGCGATTGTGAATCTAATTGGCGCAGAAGGTTTTAATGGAGATGTGGTATATGAAGGCTTAGACGAAGTGCTGAAGATGGAGAATGTATTTGTACATCTTTATGGTAAAACCACGACCAAGCCAGGCAGAAAAATGGGGCATGTTACCATTATGAGCAATGACTACCAGGACCTAACGCATAAAGCGAATAAAATTAAGCATACACTTAAAGTCATTTCTAAATAGGTCCTGACTTATTCGCCACTTGACAAACTTGCTGCCTTAGGCTTTGTGTCAACCAGTTTTTTCTTTACAGCAAGGTTCCTGAAATAACCAATTCCAATAATACTTTTAGTTTGTAGACCAGGTGATTTTTTATTTGGTCCAAATATGCGGATCTTATCGTCATAAATCAAATCCAAATTATAAGTCGCTGAGAAGTTTTTATTGATTTTGAAGGTAAATAAATTGGTCATAAAAAAATTGACATTCTCAGGCTTATCATAATAATTAGAGAAGAAATCCGCACGACCTCTGTAATAAATATTTGTGGCTATGGCTTTACTATAGTTCACAGTTACAAATAAACCTGTTTCTCTTTTGATCATCCTTCCTGTATCCACACCGTATTTTCCTAAGTTGGATAATGTTTTATTTAAAACCAATGTGGTTCTTGATGTCAAAGGAGAAAAGAAAATAGAAAAATTATTATCAGGCTTATAATCCAAACCTGCAGAAATGATCATGTATGCAGGTGCAAAAAACGAAGAGGTAAAATTTGCTTTCGTTCCACTAAAACTATAACCATCAAAAAGTTGAGAACGAAAATTAAATAATCCAGAGACATACCATTTTCCTACTGTGTCCATCTTATAACCATATTTACTTAGTAAGTCTAATCGGTCATCATTCTTACGGCCGCCTTGAGAGGTGGACTGAACAAATCCAAGATTGACATCTAAATTATTGTCCCAGGATTGACGTTCTTTTTTATAAAAGGCGAAATAATTAAAGAAACTATTGATCGTCATATTGAAATTATCTCCTCCAGCAGCCCAATTGCTCAATGAACTTTGTGATACATTCAAATTGTATAAACCCCCATGCTTCCAGTTCCAATTACTCGTATCGGTATCTTTTTTAATACTTCTTGAGGTCTCAGACCTCAATTTTGCCACCACCAAGTCTTGCGCATAAACTGTATTTAAGCAAAAAACAGTCAATAATAGTGTCACTCCTTTGAGCATGGGCAAATTTTTATAAATATACAAACTACTCAATAACCGATTGATTAATAGGTTTATATAAAATTTATTGCAATATAAGTTATATGATTTTAATCATTTGTATATCAAAGGATTAGGAATTTTGTCTGACAAGTTGACACATAAAAATATTTTGACTAAGTTTGCAGTTCAAATTAAGTGCATGGAATCCAATTTACTCATAGATAAAACCCAAGATGAAGCTAGACAAGGCGAAGCCTATGCGAGCCAGGCTAAGTCGGGGGTATTCCAAAAGCATTTCTATGTAGAAAGTTATGGCTGTGCAATGAACTTTGCTGACAGCGAAGTGGTTGCTGCTATATTAGAAAAAAATGGTTTTGGGGGCACCAAAAATATTGAAATTGCAGATTTAATCCTGATCAATACTTGCTCAATACGTGAGAAAGCCGAATTAACCATTCGCAAGCGATTGACAGAATTTAGAAGATTAAAGCAAGCCAACCCAGGCGTCTTAGTAGGTGTATTGGGCTGTATGGCTGAAAGATTGAAAGCCCAATTATTAGAAGAAGAAAAATTGGTAGACTTAGTGGTTGGGCCAGATGCATATAGAACCCTTCCCGATTTAATTGCCAATGCAGGTACTGGACAAAAAGCCGTGAATGTATTATTAAGTAGAGACGAAACCTATGGCGATATTGCACCAGTTAGATTAGACAATAATGGCATTAGTGCTTTTGTATCGATTATGCGTGGCTGTAATAATATGTGTAGTTTCTGTGTAGTACCATTTACAAGAGGCCGTGAGCGTAGCCGAGATGCCTATTCCATCCTTGCAGAATGTAAAGACTTATTTGAAAAAGGATATAAAGAAGTGGTTTTATTAGGCCAAAATGTAGACAGTTATTATTGGAACAATCCAGAAAATAATGCAACAACTACTTTTGCTATGTTATTAGAAGAAGTGGCACAAATTGACCCAAGCCTTAGGGTAAGATTTAGCACTTCTCATCCAAAAGATATTACGGACGAAGTCTTACATACTATTGTTAAGTATGATAATATCTGCAAACATATCCACCTACCTGTCCAAAGTGGTAGTTCAAGAATGTTGCAATTGATGAACAGGACTTATACCAGAGAATGGTATATGGCCAAGATTGACCGCATTCGAGCTCTATTACCAAACTGTAGTATTACTTCAGATATCATTGCAGGTTTTTGCACCGAAACAGAGGAGGATCATCAAGAGACGATTAGTCTGTTGCAATATGCGAATTATGATTTAAGCTATATGTATTTTTATTCTGAACGTCCAGGTACATTGGCGGCAAGAAGGTATGAAGATGACATAGACTTAATGACTAAAAAAAGAAGGCTTCAAGAAATTGTAGATGTGCAGTGGACACTCTCTAATGAAAGCAATAAGCGAGATGTGGGAAACGTATTTGAGGTATTGATTGAAGGTAATAGCAAGCGGAATGAAGCAGAATGGATGGGCAGAAACAGTCAAAACAAAGTAGTTGTTTTTCCGAAAGGCAATTTCAATTATCAAAAAGGGGACTATGCACAAGTGAAGATTCAAGATTTCACAAAAGGTACTTTATTAGGAAGAATCGTTTAATTTATTTTTATTTAATTTATTCATGCCATGGATTTACAATCATTAAAAAATAGATTCAGTATCATTGGCAACACGCCCCTACTGAATCATGCATTAAATACTGCAGAACAGGTTGCTGCAACAGATCTGACAGTGCTTATTGTGGGAGAAAGTGGTGTTGGTAAAGAAGTTTTTTCTCAAATCATTCATAGCTTATCCTCCCGAAAACACAATCCATTTATTGCCGTTAACTGTGGTGCCATTCCAGAAGGTACGATTGATTCGGAATTATTTGGTCACGAGAAAGGTTCATTCACAGGTGCTGTAGATAGTCGCAAAGGTTATTTTGAAACGGTGAGTGGTGGTACGATTTTCTTGGATGAGATTGGCGAAATGCCCTTGGGTACACAGGCAAGATTATTGCGTGTGTTAGAAACTGGAGAGTTCATTCGTGTAGGTTCTTCTAAAGTGCAAAAAACAGATGTGCGTGTGATTGCTGCAACCAATAGAGAATTGATTGAGTTCACAGAAAAAGGAAGATTTAGAGAAGATCTATATTATAGATTGAACACCGTGCCTATTCGTGTTCCATCATTGAGAGACCGCAAGGAAGATATCCCTTTATTATTTAGAAAATTCGTTGTGGATTTTGCAGAAAAATATAAAACCAAGCCCATTTATTTAGACGAAGAAGCTAGAGGACTTTTAACTGCTTATGGTTGGCCTGGTAATGTGCGCGAATTAAAAAATATTGCAGAGCAAATCTCTGTGTTGAGTAAAAACGACCATATAGATGCAGCACAATTGAATTCATTTTTACCAAAACATACAGCTAATAAAATGCCAATGGTCACAGGTGCTCATGTCGGTGAATTTGCCAATGAGCGTGAAATTTTATACAAGCTCTTTTTTGACATGAAAAAAGATGTCAATGAATTAAAGAAAATGTTTTTAGAGATTTTACAGAACCCAAGTTTATCTGGACAAGCGGCGCATTTTACCAAAGAATCCATCATCAATGAATTAAAGGAAGATATAGGCCCTTCGAATGCGCCAATCTCCAATGTAAGCATGCCTAGTACCGCAATGCAATTGCCGCATCATCAACCAGTGATTATTGACAATGACATGCAGAACCATTATGAAATAGAAGAGTCTTTAAATATCATGGATAAAGAAAAAGAACTAATTTTAAAGGCACTTAAAAAACATAGAGGTCGACGTAAAGATGCATCTACTGATCTTGGGATAAGTGAAAGAACATTGTACAGAAAAATTAAAGAATACGACATTGAAGAATAAATTTTATTTATTAAGCTGCATTTGCCTTTGTATTCTATTTACTTCTTGTGGTATTTATAGTTTCAAAGACGCCATGATCCCTGACAATGTAAAGACGGTTAAAATTGGCTTTATTGACAACAGGGCTAGGTATGTCAACCCACAGTTAGCGCCCATGTTGACTGATAAAATTTTACAAAAAATTATTGGTCAAACTAAATTAACTAGAACAAATAGTGACGATGCACATTATCAAATATTTGCGACCATCACCAATTACGATCCTTCACAAACAGTTGGTGTGAGTGGACAAGCTGCCGCAAGTAATAGATTGACTGTGACTGTGCATGTGGTTTTGAAAAAGACCTTAGAAAATAAAGAACTCGAATTTGATGTATCTCGTAATTTTGACTTTTCAGCCAATCTAACTTTGAATCAAGCAGAGAGTCAGTTAATGGATGAAATAATTCGAAGCATCACGGATGATATTTTTAATCAAATTTTTTCAAACTGGTAAGCATGAGTGCAGTAATGATCAACGATATAGTGAAACAATGGACTGGACATGCTTCATTAGAAGACATAGAAACGGATACCCTTGAAAAATACGCATTGGATCATCCCTATGCGCCCAGTTTACAATTTCTATTGGCCAAGAAATACCAAATGATCGCCTCCCCGCTATTAGATGCGCAATTGTCTAAAGCAACTGCCTATTTCCCATCTAGTCTTCATCTACATTGTTTGATGCATCAAATTGGTCAAACCAATGAACATGCCCCTGCAGATGCCAAATTGAATAGCTTACTCGACCAACAAGTAGCACAATTCAATGAAGAAGTGGATGCCTCTGCTGCTTTGGATTATGAGAAAGAAACATTAGCGAGCCTTCAGAAAGACTATTTTGCCGCACAAGGCATTGAATTAGACCTCTCTAAGCTCCCACAAGATAAATTTACCCAGCAGCTTAGAAGTTTTACTGCCTGGCTGAAAGTGATTAAAAACAAGGATGGTGTAGATCAGGGCGACCAAATTGCTGCCTTAGCCCCAGATCAGGAGCAAATCATTGCTCAAATTGCCGAAAAAGCCAATGTTCCAGCCGATATTTTAACCGAATCCATGGCTGAAATATGGGAAAAACAAGGGAATTGGAGGAAAGCCATTGCCACCTATGAAAAATTAAGTTTTATTTTTCCTGAAAAATCCGTTTATTTTGCATCCCGTATTGAACATTTAAAAAATAACAAATGATAACTTTCTTTTTAATATTAATCGTAGTAGCCTGTCTTGCTTTAGGATTCATGGTATTGATCCAAAACCCAAAAGGTGGTGGATTAAACGCGAATGTGGGTGGTTTGAGTAATAATTTCATGGGTGTAAAGCAAACCACAGACGTACTTGAAAAAGGTACTTGGATTTTCGCATCTGTAATTGCAGTTTTAGCGATTACTTCTACCCTATTTTTAAGTGGCAACACTAGCAATGGAAATAGCGTATTAGATAAAGTGAATACCTCAACTACGACAAGTCCAGCAACGCAAATGGCTCCTCCGCCTCCACCTCCAGCTGCTGTGGATTCGAACAAAAAGTAATTCAACAAGAATGTGATTACATTCTGTTAACATAGAATTTTTCCCCACCATCCCAATGGTGGGGATTTTTATTGTATTTTAGTTGATATGAAAAAACTAGTTTCAATTTTAATTAGTGTTATTGTATTTTATTTATTCTTTATTGTGCTTATTAAGAGCACCAATTTTAAAGAAGCGCAAGTCTATGTTCAATACAATAATGAAGGATTGAGTCAATTTGCAGATAGCTTGGTGGCTAAAAAAATTATCTTCGAAAAAACTAGTTTTTTACTAATTGCTAAAGTATTTCAAGTAGAAGACAAGATCAAGCCAGGCAAATTCCTTGTTAAAAGAAAAACCAATTTAATTGACATCATCAGAATGTTAAGAAACAATCGACAAGCGACTGTAAAACTGGTATTGAATAAAGTACGAACAAAAGGAGAATTTGCAAAACTAATTGCAACAGCTTTCGACAAAGACAGCGCTGCAGTGATGACCTTTTTAAGTAGCAACGATTCTTTAAAGGCTTTTGGCACAGACACTACTCAACTATTCACATTACTCATTCCAAATACTTATGAGTTTTATTGGAGTAGTTCAATGGCAAAAATTTTAGGCAAATTGCAAAAGGAGCAAATTTATTTTTGGAGTCAAAATAACCGTATTCAAAAAGCAGCATCAAAAGGTTTGGGACAAGATCAAATCTATACTTTAGCTTCGATTGTGGAAGAAGAAACCAACTATGATTCAGATAAATCCTTGATTGCAAGTGTCTACCAAAATAGATTAACAAAGCAAATGCCTTTGCAAGCATGCCCTACCATCAAATACGCGATGCAAGATTTTACCATCACCCGTATTTATGAAAAATATTTATCCAATGCTTCTCCATACAATACATACCGTGTAAAAGGTTTGCCTCCTGGCCCAATTTGCACCCCAGCTGCTAAAACTATTGACTTAGTATTGGATGCCCCTAAAACGGATTATATTTACTTTGTTGCCAAAGCCGACTTTAGTGGTTACCATCATTTTAGTAATAACTATGCCGAACATGATCGATATGCCAAGGAATACCAGAAAAAACTAGACGAGTACCAAGCTAAGAAAGCCCAGGAAAAAAATCCTTAATTGATGCAATCTTAAATACCCCCACAATTACTTGAAAAAAATAGTTCAATACCTTCAAATCCCTTTACAGTTTGCAAAACAAAAAGCGAAGCGTATTGTCATTCCTGGATTCCAAGAAGTAAACTTATTTCAAGTGATTCAGTTTTTATTTAAACAATTAAACACCATTGGGCTCTATGATCGTGCTTCTGCGATTTCCTTTAATTTAATCATGGCATTGCCTGCAGCGTTCTTATTTTTATTTTCGATCATCCCCTACTTTCCAAAAAGTTTGAAAATTAAAAAGCAAATTCTTTCCATATTTAAAGACATTTCACCAAATTCAAGCACCTATCGATTCATTTTAGATATTATCAATGACCTATTAAGTCAACACGTTGGTATCTTCTCCTTCGGCTTTCTCTTATTATTATTTTATGCTTCCAATGCCATGACCGGTATCATTCGAAGTTTCGATAAATCCATTATGCAAAACAAACCCTTCTTTCTGCATCAAAGAATGAGGGCACTTCGTTTAACATTGATTTTAATCTTACTAGTTTTTGCTAGCCTATTGGTCTTGATTGGACAAGATCAATTAACAACGCTATTGAGAGAACTATTTGACATCAAAAGAAAAACAATTTTACCTTATTGGAATAGCATTCGGTGGGCCATCATTGTTTTACTATTATTTTATGGCAATGCCTTTATATACAAATATGCACCACATGTGAAAGAAAAATGGGCCCTGCTTTCTCCTGGAGCCATCTTGTCTACTACATTAATGTTGGTGACTACCTTGGGCTTTTCATACTGGGTCAATAATTTTGGAAGCTATAGTAAAATTTATGGCTCTATAGGTACCGTACTTGTAGTCATGACCTTGATCTATATCAATGCCCTTATTTTGTTGATTGGATTTGAATTAAATGTGAGTATTGAAATACTCAAAAAAGAACAAGATCAGATAGACTACTTTAACTAAAAAAAATGAGCCTCTTTTTGGGAGACTCATTTTATATTCGAATTGCATTCAAAATTTAAATAAGATCAATTTCTATTTATTGGCCATATCTGGAATTTCAGCCACTTTATACGCACCTGCATCTAATTTCGCTTTGGTTTCACTAAATGCTTTTAAAGTTAAATCTATCTCCTCTTGTGTGTGCACTGCTGTAGGAATCAATCGGTAAATAATATGTCCTTTTGGAATCACTGGATAGACTACAATTGAACAGAATATTTTATAATTCTCTCTGATATCCATCACCATGGCAGTGGCTTCTTCTACGCCTCC
>CAIZLI010000138.1 GCA_903933765.1 uncultured Bacteroidota bacterium | reverse complement strand
GCTGGAAGTATTTCCCAAATCAAACAAACTGCTGCAGAATTTCAAAGATTTGCAAAAGAAACAGGCACGCCAGTTTTTTTAATTGGCCATATCACTAAAGAAGGTTCTATTGCTGGACCAAAAATTTTAGAACATATGGTGGATACTGTTTTACAATTTGAGGGTGATCGTCATTATGCCTATAGAATGTTGCGTACATTAAAAAATCGTTTTGGTAGCACCAGCGAATTAGGCATTTATGAAATGACTGGGACGGGTATGAAAGTCGTGACCAATCCGTCTGCATTTTTAATCGCACAAAGAAATGATTCCTTAAGTGGAAGTACCATTGCAGCAGCAATGGAAGGGATGCGACCATTACTGATCGAAGTGCAAGCATTGGTGACACAAAGTGTATATGGGACACCTCAAAGAACAGTCACTGGATTTGATTTAAGAAGATTGCAATTATTACTTGCGGTGTTGGAAAAGCGCGGTGGGTTTGCGTTTGGTATGAAGGATGTGTTTGTGAATATTGCCGGTGGACTTAAAATAGAAGATCCTTCATTGGACCTTGCTGTCATACTTTCATTACTATCTTCCTACGAAGACATCCCATTGCCACAAGGTATTTGCTTTGCTGGAGAAGTTGGATTGAATGGTGAAATTCGCGCTGTTAACAGAATACAACAACGCATTGCCGAAGCAGAAAAATTAGGATTTGAAAAAATTATTATTTCTGGATTCAATACCAAGGGTATCGATACAAAAAAACATAGTATCGAAATTATTCCTGTAGAAAGAGTAGACGAAGCCTATCGATTATTTTTCTAATCTTGAAAATTTTTGAAGGTATACGAAACTATCTAAATGCTTTTTTGCATTTATTGTATCCACAAATTTGTTTTGGATGCGGTACAGATCAAGTTGAAAAAGCCATGCCCTTATGCCAACAATGTATCCAAAATTTACCCTTTACTGATTTTTTTAGCATCCCCGAGAATCCAATTGAAAAAATATTTTGGGGCAGGGCCGATATTCAAAATGCTGGCGCATTGTTATTTTTCACAAAAGACAGTTTAGTACAAACGCTGATCACAGAATTAAAATACCATCACAATAAAAAAGTGGGTATTTTATTTGGGAAATTAATGGGCGAAGCAATTGCAGTTGAAGAAAAATTGAAGCAGGTTGATTGCATTATTCCTATTCCAATAAGTGCTTCCAAAATACAAAATAGAGGGTACAATCAGAGCGAAGTCATTGCGATGGGCTTGCAACAGATTTGGCCTAGACCCATCTTAAACGATGTTTTAATCAAAAGAAACTGGTCCAATTCACAAACAAAGAAAAATAGAAAAGCCAGGCTACAGCAATTGCCCGACCTGTTTTTTTTACAAAAACCAACCAGTATTGAAGGAAAACATATTTTACTTATTGACGACGTCTTAACCACAGGAGCCACTTTAGAGGCGGCCGTTGCAAGCTTGATGGCTGGGTCGCCTGCATCCGTTTCGATTGCAGTGGCGGCTTATACCCTCTAATAAAATGTCCCGTCCATACTATAATTGTCTTTTTAGTCAATCATATCCTCAACTTTTTGGTCAATTTCTTGTTATATTTAATACCTCAAACATTCAATTATTTTTTATGAAAACGATACTAAGTTTCTTATTTGTTGCATGCAGTTTATTCACAAATGCACAAAGCATCCATAGCTTTAAAGTTAAAAGCATTGACGGCGGTCAGATAGATTTGTCAAAATACAAAGGCAAAAAAATCATGGTGGTCAACACAGCAAGCCAATGTGGTTATACGCCTCAATATGCTTCTTTGCAAAAAGTATATAGTCAATACAAAGACAAATTAGTGATCATTGGTTTTCCTTGTAATCAATTTGGTGGACAAGAACCAGGCACGAATGCTGAAATCGTAGAATTCTGCGAAAAAAATTATGGCGTTACTTTCCCACTAGCTGATAAAGTAGATGTGAAGGGTACGGATCAATCTTCGATCTATCAATGGTTGACACAAAAGACAAAAAATGGCGTTTTAGATGCGACTATTGGATGGAATTTCAATAAATTTTTATTGGATGAGAATGGCAAGATGTTGGCTTATTTTCCAAGCAATGTAAAACCAGATAGCGACGCAATTTTGAATTACTTAAAATAAGTCGCTTACCCTAGGAAATGCTATCTTCGCTGCATGTTATTGCGCGATATAATTGGTCAAGAAAAATTAAAGCAACAGTTAGTAGAGATGGTTCAACACCAAAGATTGAGCCATGCCCTACTATTTGTGGGGCCAGAAGGATCCGGCGCACTGCCTTTGGCCATTGCATTTGCACAATATTTAGTGAGCTCCCCTGCAACTACCAACGAGGTGTTGGATATGTTTGCAGACCCAACTGCACTTGCAAAACAAGTCCATACTTACAACGAACCAGATGCCATTGCAGACTTACCTGCTTACCAACGCGCGAATCAGTTGATGCACCCCGACCTGCATTTTTCTTTCCCAACCATCACAGAAAAACCAGGTCAAAAAAATATCAGCGCCAATTTTATAGAGCAGTGGAGGGAATTTATACAGGGCTATCCTTATGGCAATGTATTTGACTGGTTGCAATTCATCAAAGCAGAAAATAAACAAGGCAATATAAGTGCAGACGAATGTGCTGAAATTATTAAAAAGCTAAGTTTCAAAAGTTTTGAAAGTCCTTTCAAAGTACTTGTGATGTGGATGCCAGAATACTTAGGCAAAGAGGGTAATAAATTATTAAAGCTGATAGAAGAACCTCCAGCAGATACCATTTTTTTATTGGTCGCCAATTCCGAGGAACAAATCCTTCCAACTATATTAAGTCGCTGTCAATTTATTCGTGTGCCAAGATTAACGAATGCAGAAATTGCAGTGGCATTGGAGGAAAGGGCAAAATTAAGTCCAGAAAAGGCACAGCTCATCGCCGCCATGTCTGATGGCAATTATAGAGAAGCGCTTCATTTAATTCAACACAGTGATAGCGATTTTCTAGACCAGATTAGGGACTGGCTGAATGCCATCCTTAAAAATGGTCCGTTGGCCCAAATGAAATGGGTAGACGAGGTCAGTAAATTGGGCAGGGAGCAACAAAAACAATTCCTAAAATACTTTAACCACTTGCTTGAGCAGAGCATTCGGATCAAAGTTTTGGGTGCAGACCTGCCTTTAGACCCAGATTTGAAGGATTTTGCGCTTAGAATCAATAAAATCGCCGGGGTTGGCCAATTAGAGGCCATCATACAAGAATTGGACAAAGCGGTCTATTATATAGAGCGAAATGCCAATGCCAAGATGTTATTTATGGCCATGGGTATCAAGTTCTATCATATCATTCGGAACAAAACCTTAATTTTGACATAGACTCCAATCTAGTGAACAGGAATATGAAGAAAATGGGTGTCGGGTATTTCAATTAATAACAGTTAGAACTTAGAATATATGGGATGTGGATCATGCGGCACGGGTACGCCCAATGGCTGCAAAAGTAATGGAGGCTGTAGTACAGGTGGTTGTAATAGATTAAATGTACATGACTGGTTGCGAGACTTACCTGTAGATGATGCAGCAAGTCAATGTAGGGTGGTAGAAGTAAGCTTTAAACAAGGAAGCCGAAAAGATTTTTTTAGAAACCCTACTTTCCAAATTTTTGAAAAAGGAGATTATGTGACAGTGGAAGGCGTGAACGGCTTCGACGTTGGAGAGGTTTCTTTGACTGGAGAGTTGGTGCGTTTGCAATTGAAAAAAAGCGGCACGGACGAGTTTCATCCAGACATCAAAAAGATCCTTAGAGCAAGTACAGATAAAGATATCGAGACCTTTAAAATAAGTAAAAGTAGAGAATCAGATATGTTAGCTCGAAGCAGAGCGCACGCTAGAGACTTGAAATTACAGATGAAATTAAGTGAGATTGAATTGCAGGCGGATGGCAAGAAAGGTACTTTCTTCTACACAGCCGATGACCGTATTGACTTTAGAGAATTGATCCGCATTTTCGCAGGAGAGTTCAAAGTAAAAGTTGAAATGCGTCAAATTGGTATTCGTCAAGAAGCTGCAAAAGTGGGTGGTATTGGAAGTTGTGGTCGTGAACTTTGTTGTAGTACTTGGTTGCATGATTTCAAAAGTGTCAACACCACCGCTGCGCGTTATCAAAATTTATCCATCAATCAAACAAAATTAAGTGGTCAGTGTGGCCGTTTGAAATGTTGTTTGAATTTTGAATTAGATACTTATTTAGATGCATTACAAGCATTTCCTGATTATGCAGACAATTTGCAAACAGCAATGGGAACTGCATTTTTAATTAAGAAAGATATTTTCAAAAACTTAATGTGGTATACCCTTCCTAATAATACCAAGCATTATCCGCTAACTATAGAACGCGTAAAAGAAATTAAAAGATTGAATCAACAAGGTGTTGCAGTAGAAGAATTGGAAGCAGTAGAAATCACTAGTAAAAATAAAGAGGTAGAGCCAGAATTTGTGGAACTAGTAGGTCAGATAAGTTTACGTTCATTAGAAAAGAACGATCGACGCAGAAGAGATCAACAAAGAAATTATAGAGAACCACAAGGACCAAATCAAAACGGGCCTCGTCCTAACAATGGACCGCGACCACAAGGACCAAACAGACCACAAGGATCAAATCCGAATGGACCGCGTCCAAACCAAAACGGACCAAATGGACCAAGACCAAATAATGGACCAAGACCACAAGGACCAAACGGACCTCGTCCTAATAATGGGCCACGACCAAATAATGGACCAAGACCCGAAGGACCTAGTTCCGAAAATGTAAACAACGCATAAAAATAAGACCTCGAAATTTCGAGGTCTTATTTTTATTATCCGCTTCAATAGCCATTTATTTTTTTGTTGGCTTTTTTAATTTCACCAAGACAATGCCATGTTTATATTTTGCACCAAATTTTGCAATAGCGTCAGGGCCTTTGTATACATCCATAGAAGCAATCAATGCAGTATTGATTTTAACCACTTTAGCATAAGGTGTTTCCACGCCATCCACTAAATAAATAGGCATTATAGGATCTGATTTTCCAGAAGGTGCAGTGCTTGGTTTTTGTGCTGTTACAGCAAATGTCAACAT
>CAIZLI010000137.1 GCA_903933765.1 uncultured Bacteroidota bacterium | reverse complement strand
TTTTTTGTTCGCTAAGCGGGGTAGTCAACAAAGTTTCTTTCTGTTTCATAAAGTCGAATTTTTAATGCTAATTGCTCAGCAATACGAGGTCTTAATAAATTGTAAATCACAATCGCAATATTTTCTGCAGATGGATTTAAATTCTTAAACAACTCGGTGTCTAGGTTTAAATTTTTGTGATCGAATCGGGCGATAACTTCTTCCCCCACAATTTTGCTTAAGTCCTTGGTGTTGATCACGAATCCAGTAATTGGATCGGGCACACCTACTACTTTTACAATAAGGTCATAATTATGTCCATGATAATTAGGGTTACTACAAGCACCAAATACACGCTTGTTCTCTTCGTCTGTCCAGTCAGCACAATACAATTTGTGTGCGGCATTAAAATGCTCTTTTCTATATACCGCCACTTGATGTTCCATAGTTCCTAAATTAAGAGGATAAAGTTACAATATATAGAACAAGGATGCGCAGATATTGTTTAACCAAACATCAAATAAATTAAACAAAAGTTATAAAAAAGCGTCAAAAAGGGGTTATGTTGACTTTTCGAGGTAATAATTACCCGAAATACTCTACATAGATGCGTTGGGTCTCGTATAATTTGACACAATGGAGTTGCACTTCCTTTGGGATATGTGGTTGCAACTGCTCCCAAATGGCAATCGCTAGGTTCTCGGTCGAACATAATTTCCCTTCCATGAAAGGTACGTCTAAGTTTAGGTTCTTATGGTCTAGATGATCTAGCACATTGTCTTTAATAAGGCTACTTAGCTTTTTAACGTCAAATAAGAAACCCGTCTCTGGATTGGGTGTCCCTTTAACGGTCACCAATAACTCATAGTTGTGTCCATGCCAATTCTCATTTGCACAAACCCCAAACACTTCCTCATTTTTTTCCTTAGACCAATTTGGGTTGGCTAATTTATGAGCTGCATTAAAATGTTCCACTCGAGTTAGGTATACCATCACCGTTTATTTTTGCAAAGATATAAATTTGATGGAACTTTATCCCATGAGAATCATTATATCTGCAGCAACCAATGGGGAATGGATGCCCCTTTTTCAAAAAATAAACCCAAAATTCGTTACGCCTAACAAAAAGTTCTCTGTTGGCTTCCATGAATCTGGGGTGGGCATGCTTGCTAGCAGTGTTTCTTTAGTGAAGATGGTGGTACAAGAAACGCCAAGTTTAATCATACAAATGGGTGTAGCTGGAAGTTTAGATCCAACAATTCCTTTAGGCAAAGTATTTGTGATAAAGGATGATGTGGTTGGTGATATTGGTGTGACAGAAAATAAACAATGGAAAGATTTATTTGATTTAAAATTAGATGGTGCTAATGATGCACCTTTTGAAAAAAAATCTTTGCCAAATGACTGGTTGAACCAATACAATATATTGAAGCTACCTACTAAAAAAGGGGTGACCATTAATACCATCACCACAGATAAAAAAATCATTGCGCGCTACCGTACAAAATACAAAGCACAGATAGAATCCATGGAAGGTGCTGCCTTGCATTATATAGGCAGAGATTTAAATATTCCATTTATACAAATTCGTGCTGTATCCAATTATGTAGGAGAACGCAATAAAGCAAAATGGAAAATGCAAGAAGCCATTTATAATTTAAATGAAACTGTCATACAATATTTAGAGGCATTATCTACCCAACCTTTTTAATTTAGAATCGAATTCATATGCCTACAATTGATATCGGTTTTTCACCCTGCCCTAACGACACTTTTATTTTTGACGCTTTAGTCAATCATAAAATTGATACCAAGGGCTATGATTTTAAATTACACTTGGAAGACGTTCAAACCTTGAATGAGTGGGCTTTACAGGGTAAGCTACCCTATTCAAAAATTAGTTATGGTGTTTGGCCGAAATTAAAAAATCAATACCAACTATTAGAGAGTGGTGGTGCTTTGGGCAAAGGTGTTGGCCCATTATTAATCTACAAAGAGGACCCAAAACATATAGCTGGTAAGCCAGATGAAAAAACAATGCGCGTTGCGATACCTGGAATGGACACCACTGCCCATTTATTATTTAGTCTTGCTTTTCCTGCTGTAACCAATAAAGTATTTTTAGTCTTTAATGAAATAGAGGAAGCTGTACTTTCTGGAAAAGTGGATGCTGGTGTGATCATCCACGAGAATAGATTTACTTATGCCGATAAGGGATTAAGCAAGTGGATGGATTTGGGGCATTTTTTCGAAACCAGTTTCAATGCACCTATTCCATTAGGTGGCATTGTTGCAAGAAAGGATCAACCTCAGGATGAGATTAAATTAATCGATGCATTGATTCAAGAAAGTGTGGAGTATGCATTCAAAAATAGTTACGAACAACTCCCTGAATTTGTGAAATGTCATTCACAAGAAATGTCTGAGCAAGTGATGCGTCAACACATCCATTTATATGTGAATGATTTTAGTATTCAGATGGGAGAAGTAGGAAAAAACGCCATCAAAAAATTAGAAGAGGTCTACGCACAAATAGTTGGTTCATAGGTTGACTCCTAATAAAATATTTAGCGCATTGAATAATGTTTTAAGGCTTCAAAGCTTTTGCATAAGCAGCCAAGACCCTTACCCTGGCTTCCTCATGGACCACAATTGGTGTTGGATAAGTAAGACTGTCTAATTCTGGGATCCACTTTCGGATATACTGTAATTGCTTATCAAATTTTTCTGTTTGAAGTCTTGGATTGAATACTCTAAAGTAGGGTGCAGCATCACATCCACTCCCACTCGCCCACTGCCATCCGCCATTGTTGGCTGCAAAATCAAAATCCAATAATTTTTGTGCAAAATACGCTTCGCCCCATCGCCAGTCAATCAATAAATGTTTGGTTAAAAAACTTGCAACAATCATACGCACACGGTTATGCATAAAGCCAGTGGCATTGAGTTCGCGCATACCCGCATCTACAATGGGGTAACCGGTTTGACCATTGCACCAAGCTTCAAATTCTTTTTCATTATTGCGCCATTGTATCAAATCATATTGTGCTCTAAATGATTTTCCCTCCGCCACATGTGGAAAATGCCATAAGATCATATGGTAAAAATCGCGCCAAATTAATTCGTTTAAATACGTGGTATTGATGGAAGCCGTTTCCAAAGCCAACTGTCTAATTGAAATTGTGCCAAATCTTAAATGCATTCCAAGATGCGAAGTGCCCCCTTCTTTCGCGGGGAAGTTTCTTTGTTCGGTATAATTTTTCACCGTGCTCTCCTTCCATTTTTTTGCAGGCACTACTAAATCCGTTTGCTCAAATCCCATCGTTTTTAAACTTGGAATTTTCAAAGGCTTACTGTCCATAAAATAGTCCAGCCCTTTTTCCGATGGTAATAATTTTGGCTTGTTTGCTTCCCATGCAGCTTTCCATCTTCTGGAATAAGGCGTGAAAACAGTATAGGGTTTGCCATCCTCTTTTGTCACTTCGGACTTTTCAAAAATCACTTGATCTTTATACGAATGCAACTCAATTTTATCCTTGGCTAAATGTTTTGCTATTTGTGTATCTCTATTGATCCCATAAGGTTCATAATCCTGATTGGTAAAAACCGAATGAATTTGATTTTGCTTGGTCAACAATTCAAAAGCTTCCACCGGCGTTCCATGATGCACCCAAAGGCTTTTACCTTTTTCAGTTAAAGTAGCTTGTAGTTCAGTAATGGTTTGATGGATAAAATCGACTCTACGGTCTGCTTTATCCTCTAATTTATCCAAAATCATTTTGTCAAAAATGAAAATGGGTAGCACTTTTAGTTCTAGTTTTTGTGCCAACTTAAGGGCATGGTATAATCCTGTATTGTCTTTAAACCTAAGATCTCTTCGGAACCAAAATAGAATAACGGATGGGCGCATAGTAAGAGAATAACATTTAACAATACAAATAGTTGAATCTTAAGCTCAATTTATCAATTAATAATTAATTTAGTGGATGCAAATTAAAGCCTTCATTAAAAGCCTAGAGGAATGGGCACCGCTCCAATTCCAAGAATCTTATGATAATGCTGGTCTAATAGTTGGCGATCCGGAAGCCAATTGTACGGGAATTTTGTGCTCCTTGGACTGCACAGAAGCGGTCATCGAGGAAGCCATTCAAAAAAGATGCAACCTCATAGTGAGTCATCACCCCATCATTTTTAAAGGGATCAAGCAGTTTAGCGGAGACCATTATGTCAATAGAACGGTGCTAAAAGCCATCCATCATAACATCGCTTTGTACGCCATTCATACCAATTTGGACAATATGATCCATGGGGTCAATAGCACCCTAGCCGACCGATTACACCTAGGAAATAGACGAATTTTAGCCCCAATACCTGGTCAATTTGACGGGAATGGAGAGCCAGTTGGAGCCGGAATAGTAGGTGAATTGCCCCTAGAAACCGAGCCTGAGGCCTTCATTCGATGGGTCAAGGATCAGTTGAACTTAGAGGTGATTAAGCATACTCAATTATTGGATAAAAAATTGATAACCATCGCTTTATGTGGTGGCAGTGGTAGCTTCTTACTGGACCATATTAAGGCACAAAATATAGATTGCTTCATCACGAGTGACCTTAAATACCACGATTTCTTTGAGGCTGACGGAAAATACCTTTTGATGGATATTGGGCATGGAGAAAGCGAACATTTTGTTCCTGCACTAATTGTTGACTATTTAAAGCGTAAATTCCTTACCTTTGCCGTCCTCGAATCTGAGGTGAAAACGCAACCAATAAGCTACTTAAAATAAAACATTCATATGGCATCAGTCAAAGACTTTTCA
>CAIZLI010000136.1 GCA_903933765.1 uncultured Bacteroidota bacterium | reverse complement strand
GTCTATCCCTAAAAATTGCAAATCAATCAAGGCATCTTCTGTTTCACGCTTAGTGAAACCGCCACAAATAATATGTGGAACCGCATCGATATTATAATGGTTCATGATCGCAGCACAAATACCCACCGTACCTGGACGTTTTCTTACATCTACTTTTTCAAAAGTGCCATCTGTTTTTTTCTTAAACATGGTTTCACTTCTGTGGTAAGTCACATTAATCCATGAAGGCTTAAACTCCATTAAGGGGTCTAAATGGTCATAGATAGAAGTGATTGTCTTGCCCTTTAAAGGTGGCAGGATCTCAAAGGAGACCAACGTGTCTTTTGCTTTTGCTAAATGTGCTGTTACGTGCATAGAATACAAAAATAGTTAATATTATTTGACTAGGTTCAAATAGGCCGTTTTAACCTTATTTTTGTACAAAAGATTCAACGTGATACTAACTATACATACCGATAAGCTAATCAAGCAATACAAGGGCCGCAAGGTGGTGGACCAGGTAAGCGTATCCGTAAAACAAGGGGAAATTGTTGGCTTACTTGGCCCCAATGGTGCCGGTAAAACAACGACTTTTTATATGGTAGTTGGTTTGATTGCGCCAGACGAAGGTCGTGTGTTTTTAAACGAAGAGGATATCACCCATCTGCCTATGTATAAACGTGCTCAAATGGGCTTGGGTTATTTACCACAAGAAGCAAGTGTGTTTAGGAAATTGTCAGTAGAAGATAATATTATGGCTATTTTAGAAATGACAAAATTGACAAAGGGCGAACGTATCCATAAAATGGAAACCCTTTTAGATGAATTTAATTTACAAAAAGTTAGAAACAATAACGGTGATAGTTTAAGTGGAGGTGAAAGAAGAAGAACAGAGATTGCAAGAGCATTGGCTGTGGATCCTAAATTTATTTTATTGGACGAACCCTTTGCTGGCGTGGATCCTATCGCAGTGGAAGATATACAGTCAGTAGTTGCTAGATTAAAATTAAAAGACATTGGTATTTTAATTACAGATCATAATGTGAATGAAACATTGTCCATTTGTGATCGTGCTTATTTATTGATTGAAGGAAAAATATTTAAACATGGAACGGCCGAAGAACTAGCCGAAGACGAACATGTAAGACGCTTATACCTTGGTACCAACTTTGAATTAAAGCGCAAGGATTGGATTATCGAAATGGGACAAAAATAATCTATGAAAATTTTTAGCCCAGCAATATCGAGATTAGCAAGATTGCGCTATTGGCGTATTGAACTTTGGGTGAAAGATCCGGTTGCAGCACAACGCGAAGTCTTACAAGACCTGATTACACATGGCCAATATACACAGATCGGAAGAAAGTATCAGTTTAGTACGATTTTCAATATTAGAAAGTTCAAAGAACTTGTTCCAATACAAGCATACGAAGATCTTAAACCATATATAGACGAAGTGATGCAGGGAGAGGCCGATGTGTTATGGAACACACCTATCGCGTGGTTTGCAAAAAGTAGTGGCACGACTAGCGACAAGAGTAAATTTATTCCACTGAGCCAAGAAAGCATCGAAGACAATCATTTTCAAGGATCAAAAGATGTACTCAGTATTTACTATAATGCTTTTCCCGAAAGCGATCTTTTAACAGGTAAGATGCTTGTGATTGGCGGAAGCCATCAAGTGCATCCCATAAAAGATGACATTCAATATGGAGACTTGAGTGCTGTATTATTGCAGAACTCGCCTATCTGGTCTGGTTTAGTTAGGGTGCCAGAATTATCCATTGCATTGATGGACGAATGGGAGTCTAAAATTGAAATGCTTGCGCAAAGCACCATCCAAGAACCTGTGACTTCTATTGCAGGTGTACCTACTTGGACCATGGTCTTGTTAAAACGAATTTTACAAATCACTGGCAAAAAAACAATTAAAGAAGTTTGGCCTGATTTTGAATTATACATTCATGGTGGCGTTTCTTTTACACCCTATCGTGCAGAATTTAAAAAGATCATTGGCGGGGATTGTAATTATCTAGAGATCTACAATGCGAGTGAAGGTTTTTTTGCAGCACAGGATCGATTAGATGAAGAAGGACTGTT
>CAIZLI010000135.1 GCA_903933765.1 uncultured Bacteroidota bacterium | reverse complement strand
TGGACATCGAAAAAACCAATATGCATTTTGTTGCTGCTCAAAAATTAGGTGCAACAGGTTTGGTTCAAGGAAAGGGGGTTTCAATGGGGTGGGCAAACAAAACATTTTTTAATCCCAATGATAGTGTGCCCATGGCTCATTTTTTAGCCACTTGGTCGACAAAATTTCCTAAGAAAATCAAAAATGTATTTAAGCATGAAACGATGACCATTGGTGATGCTCTTTATTTTGCAGCACAATTGACTAAACAAAATCAGATTCAACTAATAAATAGTGTGAAAATTAAATGGGGTCAATGGGACTTTTCTAATTTTGATTTAGAAAGACCAATTCGTCGAATTGAATTGGCAGCACTATTGAATGAATCCAATATTTTTAAATTGTTTTCGGTTAACCTAAAAGGAGATTTTATTAAGGCTTCGAATAAATAAAAAAAGCTGCATGTTGTATTTATCGATTATTGTTTTTTATAAGGAAGGTATTATACGAATCCGGTTTTAGTGTTGGCGCCAGAAATTGCGTTCCAATTTTTAATTGTACTTTCTTTTCTTCATTACTATCGTTTTGAACAACCATCACAATACTTTTATCTGGATTTTGGAAGGCAAGTATGTTTGTGAAAGCGCCAATTGTATTAAGTCTTTTTGCACCTGGTTTTACAAAATGACTCAAATGCTTCATCAAATAATACTCATAATTGTATTTAAAAGTTTTATTTAAAGTATCAACGCTTATTAAAGAATTTTGCTTCCAACCCCAGGTACTTATGCCCCCTTTTTTTAGTGAAGTATTCCAATACATGTAAGCATTTACCCCATTTTTAAAATAATGTTTCATCAAATCCCATGTATAGGCACAAAACTTCCAATCATTTTCTCCATTCCCACACTCCTGTTCGGTTTGATAAAGGGTAAGGTTTGGATACGTATTATGAATCGTTTCAATTGCATCTTTACCCGCCCACTGAAATCCAACCCCTTTTATATACTTGCTAATTTGAGTATCTAAAATGGAAGTGTCCACTAGCTTGGCATTTGCGCGTTCCATAGTCCCAAAAAATATATCAACATTCCTCTTTCCCATTTGTGGCCCCAAATAACTTATAAATTTTGACAACCCTGCAGCTGTCCATGTGCAACTTGGAAATACTTGAGCAGAATTAAATTCATTTTGCGGCATTACCATGTCAATAGCTATTTTCTGCTCCTTATAAGCATCAATGAATTTTGCAAAATACAATGCATAAGATTTGTAATATTTATCCTCTTGAATGAACATGTCAGATCCCTCATTGCCTTCTTTATCTTTTGTCAATCCATTGCTGATGCCATTAAAATTAGTCTCCCCCAACATAATTTTAGCTGCGTAATGCTTATTATACTTCATCCACGATGGTGGAGACCAAGGTGATGCCCAAATTGTTAAAGACGGGTTATATTTTTGTGCATTTTTGATAAAGGGAATTAAATTATTTAAGTCACTATTGATGTTGAATTTTTTCATTTCAAAATCACCGGCTGTTTCATTATACGAATACCAATTGATAGAAAAATCGTTTGCTCCAATTGGCATTCGGCAAATAGTAAAGTTTGCACCAATATTTGGCGAAAACAATTCTTTAAAAATAGATTCCCTATCCTTTACACTAAGCATATTTAAAGAAGCCCAACCAAGTTCATTGAAGCAAGTTCCAAAGCCTTTAATCACTTGCATTTTTTCGTTTAAAAGTATTTCTCCATCAGCAACAACACTGTTAGATGGAGTTACTTTCAAGCCATCTATATTTTCCCACTGTTTAGATTGTGATGTCGACATCCAAATAACATTGTTCTGAGCTGAAGTGGAAACAGATACACTCATAAATAATGCTATGATGCAAAAAACTACAAAGTGCGAAGATTTATTCATATCAAATTTCTATTAGGCTATTTTATTCAATTTTTACGAGTCAACAAGTTTTTATAGAAACACTTGACGTCTAATTCAATTTTCTAATTTGACTTACTTCGGATTGTCGACACAGTAGAATTAATTCTTTGGGGCAACAGGTCCTTTACGAATTGATTTTACTTGCACTGGCCATTGCACGGGCTGTCCCGTTCTTTTATCAGTTCCCAAGTCAACTTTATCTCTTGGGAAAGTTGCATTGTCTTCGCAAGCCATATATACCATAATAGCAGTAAGAATAGCATTGCTTTGTAAATCATCAAAAATTACTTTATCATAAGTGTCTCTATTCGTATGCCAAGTATAATTAGAATAAGACCAGCTTAATGAGCTTAAAGAAAACCCTGGCGCACCCACTGCTACAAAAGAAGCAAAGTCGCTTCCGCCACCACCTGGTGATCCAGGAAAATTAGTTTTGATAGAATCTTTGATATTACTTGGCACGGCGGCTAACCAACGTGAAATAAATTCGCCAGATTGTTGAAAGCCTTGTCCAGCAATATTTACAACTCTTCCTGTTCCATTATCCTGATTAAATAATGCTTGTAGTTTATTGACAATTTCAGGATGATCTTCTACAAATGCCCTGGATCCATTCAATCCTTGTTCCTCGCTTCCCCAATGTCCTACTAATATAGTACGTTTAGGATTTGGATATACTAATTTTAAAATGCGCATAGCTTCCATCATGGTTAATGTACCTGTTCCATTATCAGTTGCACCTTGCCCAGCATCCCAAGAATCAAAATGTGCAGATAACATTACATATTCATCAGGCTTTTCGGTCCCTTTTATTTCGGCAATGGTATTAAATGAAGGCACTACTCCTACATCTTTTGAACCAGTTTGAATACTAATTATGGGATTGCTACCAGATTCAACCAAACGATACAAGCTTCCGTAATCTTCTAGTGCGATATCAACAGTTGGAATTTTTGAAGTGTATGCATTAAATATTTTATCAACGCCAAAGCCACTTGACCAGTTATTGGTTAAAACACCCGATGCACCAGCTTTTTCTAAAATAATTGGAAGCATTTTAGCTGAATAGCCCGTTTTACTGATGCGTTTACGCCAAGCATCTGTTTGTTCGGTGCGTTCTTTTTTTAATTTATCAAACGATTCTTTGGTAGCAAATTGTTGCCAATTATCATCCGGCCGTCCAGTTGGTTGATTCATTGAAATCATTACAAATTTCCCCTTTACATTAGGTAGCCAATTCACAAATTCGATTGAATCTAACACATCTGGAATGATAATTAATTCAGCTTTAATAGCTTTCCCATTAGTGGAAGGGCACCAGGATAATTGGGTTCCTTCTAAACTTTTTACTCTAGGGGAAAGCATGTCAATATGTGTGATGCCTCGTTCCCAACCTTTCCACTCACCCCATTGTTCGTTTCGGGCAGTAATACCCCAGCCTGTATATTTATCAACCGCCCAATCGTTGGCTTTTTTCATTTGAGGTGTACCTACTAATCTTGGCCCAATTTTATCTAATAATTCG
>CAIZLI010000134.1 GCA_903933765.1 uncultured Bacteroidota bacterium | reverse complement strand
TTTGGCTGCACCCCAATTGGCAAATTCCCAATTGAAAAAATGTCCCGCCATAATTTGCACATTTTGTCCCGTAGGATAGATGTCATTGAGCACTTCCGCATTGGATGTGAATCGCTTGTTAAAGCTTGCATCAGACATAGAGATCAACTTAATGGTCTCAAAGAATGAGTCTGCAAATTTTTGGTAAAATTCTTTTGCTATTTGATTGCGCTCTTGTTTGGTTTTATTTGGAAAAGCAATGGCTAAATTATGTTGCACCACATCCAGTCTATATTTTAAAATTTTTCTCAATAAAAAAGCCACTCCATCGCTTAATAGATAAACCACAGGCCATGGAATCAATGAGATCAAATAAAAAATTGCATAGAAAATGGAGTACATAAAATGATTATTTACTTGGCTCAATCCAAGCATCGTGTTCTTTAAGTAATAAAATTAATTCATCTACTGCCACATTGCTATCGATATTACGCTTCATCACTTCTTTGCCTTTGTATAAAGTAATCTTACCTACTCCACTTCCCACATAACCAAAATCAGCATCTGCCATTTCTCCAGGTCCATTCACAATACAGCCCATAATGGCTATTTTCAACCCTTTTAAATGATTGGTGACTGCTCTAATCTTAGCTGTTGTTTCTTGTAGCTCAAATAAAGTCCTACCACAACTTGGGCAAGAAATATATTCAGTTTTAGAAATCCTAGTTCTAGTGGCTTGTAAAATACCGAATGCGGTTGTATTTAATAATTGTTCGATACTTGCATTGTTAAAATAATTACGGCCAGATACATTTGATCCATGCACACTTGCATCATATGCCTCCTTGCTCAATCCCAAACAAATACCATCTCCCATCCCTTCTAATAACAATGCACCGGTTTCTATGGCGAAATGAATTAAATGCTCGTCTGTCGTTTTCCATTGACTATCCGTTACTAAAATAATGGGTTGGCGAATGTCTAATTGCATCAGTTTGATAGCCATTCTTCTCACGGCTTGCATAGCATTGTTACATTGACTACTCAAGCATAGCACCACAGAAGGGTCTTTTGCAATTTGTAATAATAATTCATCTGCTATGGGTTGAAGATCACTGTAACAATCTATTTGTACAAAATTAAGTTGGGGATGTTTTGCCTCTAAAGTGATATAAGAAGCAGCATCCATGATTGGATGGTATTTTTCGATATTCTTTGCAATTGCACAAACTGCAGGACTTGCCAAAATACTAAGGGTTCCAGGCAAGTTAAAATCTAAAGGCGTATGACCAATAAATACATAATCAGCTGCCGCATCTGATATTGCCCATTTGTCGGTCGCTGCATCATAGGTATATCCAATCGCAACCAAATCGCTTGTTTGAATAGTAGGAAGATGACTTAAATCTGCAATCACTACAGGCACTTGTTTGCCACCAATGTTTTTAACAGCTGTTGTGCTGCGTCTTGCATATTCAAAAGGACTATATGGCAATTGTGTCAATTCAGGCACCATTGCTGTATTCACTTCTGACAACTGATTGTATCTTTTAACTAAGTCCAAACAAACTGGAATCTCCAATTCAGGATCTTCGGTTAAACTCACTCTAATGGTATCGCCAATACCGTCTTCTAATAAGGTACCAATACCAATCGCACTTTTAATTCTTCCATCTTCTCCATCACCTGCTTCTGTTACGCCTAAGTGCAAAGGATATAATTCATTGAACTCTTGTTGCATTTGTTGTATCAATAATCGATAGGCTTGCACCATTACCTGAGGATTACTTGATTTCATACTCAAGATAATTTGATGGTAATCCAAGCTTCTTGCAATTCTTAAAAATTCCATCGCACTCTCCACCATACCAATCGCTGTATCCCCATATCGACTCATGATACGATCACTTAAAGAGCCATGATTGGTTCCAATGCGCATTGCAGTGCCGTGTTCTTTACAAATAAGCACAAGGGGCGAAAATTTTTCTCTAATGCGTTCAATTTCTTCTACATATTCTGCATCGGTATAATCTATTTGTTCAAATTTCTTTTTGTCTACATAATTACCTGGATTCACTCTTACTTTTTCAACAATTCTTGCGGCAATTTCTGCTGCATTAGGTGTAAAGTGAATGTCTGCAACCAGTGGTGTAGTGTATCCTTTTGAATGAAGGATCGCTTTGATATTCGCTAAATTTTCTGCTTCTTTTTTACTTGGCGCTGTCACACGAACCAATTCTGCACCAGCTTCAATACATCGAATGACTTGCGCTACTGTGGCATCGGTATCCATCGTATCTGTAGTGGTCATGGTTTGAACACGAACAGGATGGCCTCCTCCAATCATTAGATTGCCCACTTTCACAGGCCTTGTGTGGATGCGCTTATAAGATGTCAATGATTCAGAATAGTATTGCATAAAGCTTTCTTATAATAATGAATAGAGATTAAATT
>CAIZLI010000133.1 GCA_903933765.1 uncultured Bacteroidota bacterium | reverse complement strand
TTGTTTTGAATTAGGTGTAATGCCGGTAAGTTGTCGGTAAGCCAAACCAATAGCTGCTGTAGTATTTTGTTGTTTGGTGATGCTTTCCCCAATCACTTTAGCCGCTTCAATAAAAGTGGGATCATTTAAAGTGACCAATGCTTGTAATGGCGTATTGGTGGATTGTCTGCGTACTACACAAGATGCCCTAGAAGGACCATCAAAATTAGCAAGGGTTGGATTGGGAACCGTTCTTTTTAAAATAATATAAAGGCTTCTTCTATATACTTGATCAGTACTGTCCTGATTATATTTGGTCCCATTGATTTCCCACAATCCTTCGGGCTGATAAGGATATACGCTTTTACCTCCCAACTCTTTATTTAACAAACCACTCGCCACTAAAGCATTGTCTCGAATCATTTCAGCGGATAAGCGAATAGATGGACCTCTTGCTAATAATTTATTTTCTGGATCTTTTTCATTGAGCAAAGCACTCGCTTTTGAATCCTGCTGATAAGTCGCAGACATTACAATGAGCTTATTTATTTTTTTAATATCCCAGTTGTTATCTCGCAATTCAATCGCCAACCAATCCAATAAATTTAAATGACTAGGCATTTCACCCTGATTACCAAAATCCTCTGCTGTTTTAACCAAACCTTTACCAAAAAAGTTTTGCCATAAATGATTGATAGCAACCCGCGCTGTTAGCGGATTACGCGCATCCGTTAACCATTGTGCTAAGCCATATCTGTTTTTTGGAAGTTGACTAGAGAAGGGTAATATTTTTTCTGGTGTATTTGGAAATACTTGTTTTGTTGGCGCATCATATTGCCCCCTGTTTAATAAAAAAGTTTTTTTAGGCTGCGGCATTTCTTGCATTACCATTAATTCTTTTATATGCTCGGTTGAATCTGCTAATAATTTTCTTTGTGTTTGAAGTGCAATGCTTGCGTTTTTAATAGCTACATTCACTACTGAATTATAATATTCTTTTAAAACGGAAATATCCTCGTTGGTTAATTCGGTGCTGGTTTTTTTTGTAATTAAATCCCAATTCGCTTTTTTTGCCAATACTTTTATTTCAAAAGGAGTTAAAGCTCGGTTATATACAGATACATCATCTAGCTTTCCGCCCTTAACACCAAACCCACGATACCAAGCACCAATTTGTAATCCCGGTTCGTCTTTTGAAAAAAATACAATGTCTTTATATAATTGATCAATCTGTGTTTCCATTTTTAATGGAGCACCATCAATAAACAAATTCAAACCCTTTGCGGTAGAAGATCCATCATAGGTCATAGTGAGTTGTATCCATTGATTACGCGGAACATCAGTCAAGGACAACTTAGTAATGGCATTGGATGGCGCCGTATGTGCCATTGTCATTTCAAGTCGATTATTTTTTAAATAAACATGATAGCCTTTGAAATTATATAACCTTTCCGCATTGCTTTTATGAAATATTACACCTTCCTTCATTTCTTTGGGAATATTTATCCATAAACCAATAGTAAAAGGTTCCGATTTTCTATAAACACCGATTTCTTTTAAATCCAAATAGGTGTCGCCATTTAAAAATAAGCTTTGTCCATTCCCATTTTTTTCGAATTTCAATGGTTCACTTTTGGTATCCCAATCGCGACGTAATATGGCTGTTTTACTATTGTTGACACTGTTTTTTAATGAGTCTTCAAAATTATAAAATGCCTGTAAATTTTCAGACGGGACACCCTTGCTTGATATTGTTTTATATTTTTCTTGTTGTAACCATTCATTAAATTCATTAGCTGCATTTTCGTAGCTTAATTTTAATTGCGTTTCTTTTTCTTTAACCAATGAATTAATATATTGAATAGTTTTTTCTTGTGCTTCCGTAGGTAGCATTAATGTGGGTGTTGGCATATCATCATTCCAAGAGATCTGTCCTGCCTCGCGTACATTATTAAAAAAACTATACAGCTGATAATAATTTTCTTGTGAAACCGGATCATACTTATGATCATGACATCTTGCACAACCCACCGATATCGATAAAAACGCTTCTCCAAAAGTATTGGTTCGATCCATCACATATTCTGTTTGAAATTCTTCTTCAATAATTCCACCTTCCATATTTTGTGGATGATTGCGATTAAACGCAGTTGCAATAATCATATCCTTGGTAGGCGAAGGCATTAAATCACCCGCTAGTTGATAATGGATGAAATTTTTATAAGACATGTTTTCATTGAAAGCACCAATAACCCAATCGCGATAAACCGACATATCCCTGGTTCTATCCACGGTGTATCCATAGGAATCAGCGAAGCGGGCTAGGTCCAACCATTGGGTCGCCATTTTTTCACCATAATGCGGAGAGCTTAATAATCGGTCTACTTGTTTTTCGTAAGCATTTGAGCTTTG
>CAIZLI010000132.1 GCA_903933765.1 uncultured Bacteroidota bacterium | reverse complement strand
TTAAAAATGAAAAAAATAAATAATTATAAAATGCGCAAATATCTTGCTTTTTTATTGATTGCACTAGTCTCACAAAGTTTGCTAATTGCACAAACTGTGCCTAGTCCAAAATCACATTTTGGATTTAATATAGGGGACAATTATCAATTGGCCACTTTCACACAAACAGAAGCTTACTTAAAAAAATTAGCTGCTGTTTCTAAAAAGGTAAAATTGCAAGTCATTGGAAAAACAGAAGAAGGGCGCAACCACTATATGATGATCGTTTCTGATCCAAGCAACTTGGCCAATTTGGAAAAATATAAAACCATTTCTCAAAAACTAGCCCATGCAGAAGATATAAGTCCGGCAGAAGCGAAGCAAATGGCCAATGAAGGAAAGGCGATAGTCTGGATTGATGGCGGCTTACACGCAACGGAAGTAGTGGGGATACATCAATGGATAGAATCTATTTATCAATTAATTACAAGAACAGATGAAGAGACAAAACGTATTTTAAAGTCTACCATTATATTATTTGTACATGCGAATCCTGATGGGCAAGAATTAGTGTCTAATTGGTATATGCGTAGTAACGATACTTTAAAAAGATCTACTTCTAGCCTACCTCGTTTATATCAAAAATATATTGGCCATGATAATAATCGTGATTTCTATATGACCAATATGCAAGAGTCAAAGAACATGAGTCGTCAACAATATATAGAATGGATGCCTCAGATTTTATACAATCATCATCAAACAGGTCCTCCAGGTACTGTGGTGGCAGGTCCTCCTTATCGTGACCCCTTCAATTATGTATATGATCCATTATTAATTACAGGCATTGATGCATTGGGTGCTGCAATGAGTTCTCGTTTAAATGCAGAAGGCAAACCTGGTTATACCATGAAAGGCGGATCTGTGTATTCTACTTGGTGGAATGGTGGCTTAAGAACCACGGCTTACTACCATAATATTATTGGACTGCTTACAGAAATTATTGGCAATCCAACCCCTTCTTCTATTCCATTAATGCCACAAAGATTAATCCCCAATAGTGGTACCCCTTATCCTATCACTCCACAGAAATGGTATTTTAGAAATTCTATCGATTATTCAGTGTCATTAAATTATGCAGTATTAAATTATGCCAGTAGATATAAAGAAGAATTGCTTTTGAATATTTATACAATGGGTAGTAATAGTATTGAAGCAGGAAACAAGGATAGCTGGACTTTGTACCCAAAAAGAGCAGACGCTCTTACTGAATTATTAAAAACAGAAAAACTAACCGGTAGTATTGATTCATTCCAAACCGCTGTATATAATAAAGTATATAAAAATCCCGCGACTAGAGATGCAAGAGGCTATGTCGTTACAGCGAATCAAACTACTACGGCTATTGATTTTATAAATATTTTAATTCAAAGTGGTATTAAAGTTCAAAAAGCAACTGCTCCATTTTCAGTGGCTGGAAAAAATTATCCGGCGGGATCTTATATTGTAAAAACCAATCAAGCCTTCAGACCACATGTTATAGATATGTTTGAACCACAGGATCATCCCAACGATTTTCAATATCCAGGTGGCCCTCCTGTAAGACCTTATGATGCAGCGGGCTGGA
>CAIZLI010000131.1 GCA_903933765.1 uncultured Bacteroidota bacterium | reverse complement strand
ATTTTATCCCTATCTTCACAATCTATTAAAACGAAAACATAAAACGACAAGCTATGAGTAACGCAGAAAAATTAAAAGCCCTTAAGTTAACAATCGATAAAATCGATAAGGATTATGGTAAAGGAAGTGTAATGATGATGAATGAGCGCAGTCAAGAGCCTCAAGAAGTTATTTCTACAGGATCAATTGGATTAGATACTGCGTTAGGAATAGGTGGTTTACCAAAGGGAAGAATTATTGAAATTTATGGACCCGAGTCTTCTGGTAAAACAACTGTGGCGATCCATGTGATTGCAGAAGCACAAAAAAAAGGTGGAATGTGTGCAATTATTGATGCAGAGCATGCATTTGATAGTGCGTACGCAAAACGTCTTGGGGTGGATGTAGATAATTTATTAGTTTCTCAACCAGATTATGGAGAGCAAGCTTTAGAAATTGCAGATCGATTAATTTTATCTGGTGCTATTGATGTTGTGGTGATTGACTCGGTTGCTGCATTGGTTCCAAAAAGTGAATTAGAAGGCGAAATGGGTGATTCAAAAATGGGATTACATGCAAGATTAATGTCTCAAGCATTAAGAAAACTAACTGCAACAATTAATAAAACTGGTACCGTTTGTATATTCATTAATCAGTTACGTGAAAAAATCGGCGTGATGTTTGGTAATCCAGAAACAACGACTGGTGGTAACGCTTTAAAGTTCTACGCTTCTGTTAGGTTAGATATCAGAAGAATGGCACAAATTAAAGATGGTGATGAAGCAATAGGAAATAGAGTAAAGGTGAAAGTGGTTAAAAACAAAGTAGCACCTCCATTTAGAGCTGCAGAGTTTGAAATTATTTTCGGAGAGGGAATTAGTAAAATTGGAGAAATAATTGATATGGGTGTTGAATTAGAAATAATCAACAAAAGCGGTAGCTGGTTTAGTTATGAAGGAAATAAATTAGGTCAAGGACGCGATTCGGTTAAAACAATTTTACACGATAATCCAGAAATGGCAAACGAGATAGAAGCAAAAATTAGAGCTAAAATAGCAGCAAAGGTAGAAGCCGCTGCAGCACACTAGTTTATTTAAACGTGTTTTTTTAAGGTTAGTAGGTAATGACCGCATCATTTGTGATGCGGTTTTTTTATATTTATAGCGTGGTGCAATTATTAAAAATACTAATACAAGCAGGATTATGGTTATTCTGTAATAAGATACACCTTAAAAATAAACGACTTTTTAAAACAAAAGGACCATTATTAATTATTGGAAACCATCCTAATTCTTTCCTAGATGCTTTAATAATTGGCTCTTATTATAAAAGGAGGGTATATTTTTTAGCAAGAGGGGATGCTTTTAAAAAACCAATTCATCGATTTTTATTAGAATCATTAAATATGATTCCCGTGTATAGGCTTAGGGAGGGAAAGGAGTTTTTACACCTAAATGACTATGCATTTAGTAGATCAATCGAATTATTGAGTAAGGGATATGCGGTATTAATTTTCATAGAAGGTATTTGTGTGAACAGTAATGATTTACAACCTTTTAAAAAAGGCACTGCAAGAATTTTAGAGGGTATTCAAAAATTAAATATAAACCCAACTATTCATATTGCAGGAATTGCATTTAATCAATTTAGAGGAATTGGAAAAATTGTTAATCTAGTTGTTTCAGAAATGACCAAAATTCCAAAGATTGAAAATAGTAGAGACCGCGTTCTGTTTAATCAATTGGTTTTCGACCAACTTAAAGAAAATATTTTAATTCCAACCATCCAGACAAAATTTAATAAAAACAACCTGTTTTATCATATTCACCTACCATTTTATAATCTAATAAAAAACTATGTAGCTAAAAAAACAAAAAACACCGTGTTTTATGATTCCGTTTTGTTTTCTGTGCTGCTTTTTGCATATCCCCTTTTTTTATTTACACTATTTTTATTTCTTAAACTATTACAATTCCCCAACACCATAATTTTAAGTATCTTGGTACTATTACCAATCATGGGAAAAAGGGTACAAGAATTATAATTAAATTTTAACAATGTCATCCATTAGAAAACTAGACAGAAGAAAAAAAATCGCACTCATTGCACACGATAATAAAAAAAAGGATATTATAGAATGGGCGGTGCACAACAAAACAGTGCTTTCTAAACACAGTCTAATTGCAACGGGCACCACGGGTCGTTTAATAGAAGAGGCCCTAGACCAACCAGTTGTAAAATTATTAAGCGGGCCACTTGGGGGTGACCAACAAATTGGTGCTATGATTGCAACCGGTGATATAGATATGATTTTTTTCTTTTTTGATCCCATGGAAGCGCAACCACACGATAGCGATGTAAAAGCCTTATTAAGATTAGCCGTTGCCTGGAATCTTCCCATGGCTTGTGACAGAACAACCGCAGATTTTTTAGTGACCTCTCCTTTTATGCAAGGCGAATATGAATACGAGCTTCCTAATTATGTCAACTATTTAAATCGAAAAGTTTAAATTACTTTTAAACAACGCAATTATAATAATTATATAAAAATAGACAACTATGGCAAACCAAAAAAGAGTCATCATTTTTTGCACAATCTTTTTAAACCTGGGCATCAATAGTATAGCACAACAGTTTACAGGATTTAAAAACACAGACGCTCAAAAAAAACTAGAAGCAAATTTTGATAATCAATTAAGCGCAAAAAGAATTGGTGAAAACATTAAATTAATGTCTTCGGTCCCTCACCATATTGGATCGGTGGGTGGAAAATTTGTTGCAGAAGAAATTGCAAAACAATTTAAAGCCGCAGGATGGGATACTAAAATTGTAACCTATCAATTATTATTTCCAACTCCAATCACGCGTGTATTAGAAATGAAAGGCGCAACAAATTTTAAAGCCTTATTAAAAGAACCCGCTTTAAAAGAAGACGCTACATCTGGTCAGGCGGATCAATTACCAACTTATAATTGTTGGAGTGCAGACGGAGACGTTAATGCGGAATTGGTTTTTGTAAACTATGGTTTACCAGAAGATTATGAGACACTTGCTAAATATGGCATAGATGTGAAAGGAAAAATCGTAATTGCAAAATATGGTAGAAGCTGGAGGGGAATTAAACCAAAAGTTGCACAAGAACACGGCGCGATTGGTTGTTTAATTTATTCCGATCCACAAGATGATGGTTATGGTGCGGGCGATGTGTATCCAGTGGGCCCGTTTAAAAATAAATATGGTGTTCAAAGGGGATCCATCATGGACATGGTGATTTATCCTGGTGATCCTAGCACACCAAACTACGCTTCTGTGGATGGCGCCCCTAGGGTTGACCACAATGATGCAGAAAATCTATTAAAAATACCCGTATTACCAATTAGTTATAGCGACGCGGCGCCTTTATTACAAGACATGGCTGGTCCTGTGGCACCAAAATCTTGGAGAGGTGGGCTGCCTTTTACCTACCACATTGGACCTAGTAAGTCAAAGGTTCATTTAAAATTGGACTTTGATTGGAAGCTACGTCCAGCACACAATGTGATTGCAATGATTCAGGGTAGTCAATACCCAGACCAGTGGGTGATTAGAGGAAATCACCATGATGCTTGGGTAAATGGCGCAAACGACCCAGTAAGTGGCATGGCGGCAGAACTAGAAGAGGCTCAAGCAATTGGTGCCCTTGTAAAATCGGGGTGGAAACCAAAAAGAACCCTGGTGTATTGTGCTTGGGATGCAGAAGAAGAGGGTTTGATGGGGTCTGTAGAGTGGGTAGAAGAGCACGCGGCGTCTTTACAAGCTAAAGCGGTTGCGTACATTAATTCTGACGGCAATGGTAGAGGCTTTTTGGGTGCCGAGGGCTCACACGCTTTCACGGGTCTAATCACCGATATCAGTAAATCGATTCAAGATCCACAAACAGGCGTAACCATTTTCGAAAGACAAAGAGCGAGTCGCGCCACCGAAGCAGCTACAACTTCTGCTAAAAAAGAAATTTTAAATAGCACCACTTATCCATTGGGCGCAATGGGGTCGGGTTCTGATTATTCTTCTTTCATTCAACACGTAGGTGTTCCTTCTTTAAACATAGGATTTGGTGGAGAAAACGAGGGCGGTGAATACCACTCTATTTATGATTCTTATGACCACTATTCAAAATACAAAGACCCAGGATTTGCTTATGGTGTAACACTTGCACAAACAGCAGGACGTGCCGCATTAAGATTATCCGAGGCAGACGCTTTGCCATTTGATTTTACAGCATTACACAAAACCGTGAAGGGTTATATCAACGAACTAATGAACAACGTAGAGCAAATGCGTGAAAAAGCAAAAGTTGAAAATGAATTAGTGAATACAAAAGCATATGCAGTTGCGGCAGATCCAACAGAAGGATTAAAATTACCAACAATAGTTGCCGATGTGCCTTATATTGATTTTGCATCTATTT
>CAIZLI010000130.1 GCA_903933765.1 uncultured Bacteroidota bacterium | reverse complement strand
GTTGTTCAATATGCTGAAATATGTCCAACACCAGGTGACTTGCCTAATTTTGAGGCAATCCAAACAGTGTTGAATACATTAAACTGAAACTTATCTTCTTGCTAGTTTTTTTATAGAATATAAAAAACGCAAGAAGATCTCTAATTATTTTAAAAGGGTCCCGAATTATCGGGACCCTTTTTTGATCTTGTTAGGTTTTATGAAATATAAACCTACAAGATTTATTCTCTTATGATTTTAAAGGGATCTCGACAAGTCGAGATCCTTTTTTAGTTCTTGCTAGTTATTGTAACTTAGTTTTTTATCTATCGCAAACCTCGACAATCAAAAACTTTAAGTAGTGGGTGTTTTCCATACCCCATATAATAGGATGATCGCTGGATTGGGATTGATAAGTCACTTGTCTGATTCTTTTTTTAGCATCTCTTGCGGCCATATCAATGGTATCTAAAAATAGTTCGGGGCTCACAAGGTTGGTGCAACTTGAAGTGACTAAAAATCCGCCACTATTGATCATCTTCATTCCGCGTAAATTAATTTCCTTATATCCTGTGATGGCCTTGTCAATACTATTTCTGCTTTTTGTAAATGCAGGTGGATCTAACATCACCACATCATATTTTCGACCTTCCTTGCCCCAGGTTTTTAAGACGTCAAATGCGTTCATGGTTTCAAACTTAACAATATGATCTAGCTTATTCAAAGCCGCATTTTTGTTTGCTTGTGCAACTGCACTTTCTGAAATGTCAATGCCTAAAACTGACTTCGCGCCATAATGTGCTGCGTGAATTTCAAAGGTACCTGTGTAAGTAAACGCACCTAAAACATCTGCACCAGAAACAATTTTTTGAATGGCACGACGGTTGTCTTGTTGGTCTAAAAAGTATCCTGTCTTTTGTCCATTTTCAATATTTACATAAAACTGTAAACCATTTTCATTAATCGTAATTTCGGTAGGGAATGGGTCGCTTAAAAAACCTTTAATTTGTGTAAGCCCTTCTAATTCACGTACAGGAACATCGTTTCGTTCGTATATTCCTTTGGGATTAAAAATAGCTTTAATCGCATCTACAATTGCAGGTTTCCATTTTTCAATACCCAATGATAAAGTTTGTAAAACAAAGTAGTCATTAAATTTATCAATAATTAATGCAGGTAATTCATCTGCTTCTCCAAATACCAATCTGCAATTTTCAACATAACCTAACTGTTGGCGGTAGGCCCAAGCCGTTGCAATTTTTTTATGAAAAAAGGCAGCATCAATCGTCTCTCTATGTCGGGTTAATAGGCGAATGGTAATTTGGGAATTGGTATTAATATATCCGCGACCTGCCAATTGGCCATCAAAAAAATAAACTTCGACCAAGTCCCCGGGTTCCACTGTCCCAGCAATACGGTCAATTTCATTATTGTAAATCCAAGGGTGGCCAGAAGCGATCCTTTGGGTTATTTTCTTGTTTAAATACACCTTTGTCATGACACAAATATAGGCAGAGAATAAGTGACAACTTGTTCATTTTTAGGCCCTTTTATGTCAATTTTGCTATTTTATTGCTTTGGCAATATTTTTGGAAGATATTTGTATCAATAATACACTATGCAAGATAAAGAACCTATAAACACGGCTTCGGACAAAATGGAGGAAAAAACAGTTGAAAACGAGGCAACGAATGAGTCCAATCCATCAACGGAGCCGACGACTGAGGAAGCACCCGTTTTAAGTGAATTGGATACCCTAAAATTGGAATTAGTTGATCAAAAGGACAAATACCTCAGGTTAATGGCTGAATTCGAAAATTTCAGACGTCGTACCGCAAAGGAGCGCATTGAATTAATTCAAACTGCAAGTAAGGAAGTGATTGTTTCCTTTTTGGATGTGTTGGATGATTGTGATCGTGCCGAAAAGCAATTAAATAGTTCTGATGATATCGCTTTACAAAAAGAAGGTATTCAATTGGTATTTAATAAAGTAAGATCCACATTGAATGCAAAAGGAGTAGTTGCGATGGTGAGTGTCAATGAAATTTTTGATGTAGATAAACACGAAGCAATTACAGAAGTACCTGTACCTAATGATAAGATGAAAGGAAAAATTGTTGATGAAATAGCTAAAGGTTATTTATTAAATGATAAAATTATTCGTTTTGCTAAAGTGGTGGTAGGCAAATAAAAAAAGTATTATGTCAAAAAGAGATTTTTACGAAATATTAGGCGTTAGTAAGTCAGCATCCACTGATGAAATTAAAAAAGCATATCGAAAGGTGGCAATGCAATTTCATCCAGATCGCAATCCTGGAGACAAGCAAGCCGAAGAAAAATTCAAAGAAGCTGCGGAAGCTTATGAAATATTAAGCGATGCAGATAAAAAAGCGAAGTATGATCGATTTGGTCATCAAGCATTTGGACCTGGTACTGGCGGCGGAAGTGGATTTGGCGGTGGTGGCGGAATGGATATGAATGATATTTTCAGTCAATTTGGTGACATATTTGGGGATGAGGGATTTGGTGGATTTTTTGGCGGTGGTGGATCAAGGTCAAGATCGTCAAGAGCGACTGGACAAAGAGGTAGCAATTAGCGTATTAAATTAAAGTTGAGTTTTGAAGAAATAGCGAATGGCGTTAATAAGCAAGTAAAAGTAAAAAAGCATGTTACTTGTACCACCTGTGGTGGTAATGGTGCGAAGGATAAAAATAGTGTACAAACCTGTGGCACTTGTAATGGTTCTGGTCAAGTGAAGCGTGTGACCAATACTTTTCTAGGTCAAATGCAAACGGTGAATACTTGTCCATCCTGTAATGGTCAAGGAAATACAGTAACAGCAAAATGTGCAGGATGTAAAGGAGAAGGTCGTATGTATGGTGAAGAAACAATCTCCATTGATATACCGGCTGGTGTTCAAGATGGCATGCAATTAAGTATGTCAGGTAAAGGGAATGCAGGTGAGCGTGGCGGTAGCCCGGGTGATTTAATCATCATGATTGAAGAAGAACCACATGAGTCCTTACATAGAGATGGTTTAAATGTAGCTTTCGATTTATACATCACCATTCCAGATGCAGTTTTTGGTACTAGTGTAGAAGTGCCTACGATAGATGGCCGTGCTAAAATAAAAATACCACCAGGAACGCAAAGTGGTAAAATATTTAGATTAAAAGGCAAAGGATTTCCAGAAGTACAAGGTTATGCAAAAGGAGATCAATTGATT
>CAIZLI010000129.1 GCA_903933765.1 uncultured Bacteroidota bacterium | reverse complement strand
CGATACGATTTAGAATCGGAAAGCTAATTTGGTAAATAGTCTTAAACCATTGTAGCCCATTTGAACGCCATCCCATGGTCCACCAGTTTCATTGTCACCAGCCCAATATTTTGCTTGAGGATTCACAGCAAAGTCGGGGTGTACATTGAATATATTGTCTGCACCAAGGATGAAACTTACTTTCTTGCTCAATTGAATATTGCTATAAATATCTGTTGTGAATTTGCCACCATAGTTAAAGTGTTCTGGTAAAAACACATTCTCGTCTGCATCTGTAGGCACTTCTGGATTGATACCATCTCCATTATAACCAAATCCTGTCAAGGTTAACTTGCCAAAATAAGTGACTCTTGCACCAATACTCACTTTCTTTTTAGTGTAGTCTGCTGTGAAAGAGAATTTAGAAGCAGGCGCAGAAGCTTTTAAGAAAAACTTTTCTCTATCATTAAAGAAGGTATTGGCATTGTATTCATTGGTGTTCAATGCATCTGGCACATTGATTGCGTCAATCTCAATGCCTTGTAAATTACCTACTAATAAGAATTTTAATTTTTCTGTAGCGGAGAGTTTCTTTTGGTAGTCCACAACGATATCTACACCTGTGTTGGTTGTGTTTACAGCATTCGCAAAAAATTGCGCTGTTGCTACACCAAGACTATTTAATTTGTCTGTTAATGCAGTTGGTAAAGTTTCGTCGCCTGCGCTAAATAATCCAGACAATACCACACGGTCTTTCATTTTGATTTGATATCCATCCACCGTTACAGATAAACCTTGCATTGGTTTCCAAGAAAAACCAAGACTCATATTATTAGAAGTCTCTTGTTTCAAAGCTGGGATACCTGCTAATTTAGTAATTGGATCGTTATTATTCGCAACCCTAGATTGCACTAGATTTCCTTGAGAGAAAGAAGTAAGTGTATTGCTGAAATATTTTTGTTGTAAGGAAGGCGCGCGATAACCTGTACTGAATGATCCTCTGAAATTAAAATTGTTGGTTACTTTATATCGGAAGGATGTTTTAAAAGTACTCACTGCACCAAAGTCAGAATAGTTTTCGAAACGAACAGCACCAGTAATTAAAAATGCTTCTGATGGCGTGTATTCCAAATCACCATACATCCCTGTGACCATTCTGTTTGCATCTACCTCATCTTCTGGACTAAATCCAGGGAAGCCTTGTGCACCAGGCGCTTGCTGTAAACCAAAAGTATTTGGATAAGCTTTATAAGAAGCAACTTCACCTCTGTTGATACGGTATGCTTCATATCTTAATTCAGCACCATAAGCAACTCTAAGACCACCGTTGTTCACTGTACCAAATTGTTTAGATAAATCAAAGTTGGTGGTGTTTTGTAAGAAATTAAATCCGCCGTCATCAAAACTTGTTTTTGTTACATTGCCAATATCAGAAGCATTGAATGTACCTGCTCCAAAATAATGAAAATCATTGTAACCAAATGCATTGCTGAAATCCCAGTTCCATCCATTTTTATTTTCTTTAGAAAAACCAGTCACCATAGAGATGTCTTTGATTTCTGCTTGTATGCGTGGATTAAAACTTGTATCACCAGAACCTGATTGGAACATAATTTCTGGAACAAATATCAATGAACCATCCTTATTTACAGGGAAACGTGTTGGTCTTGCAGACCAGTTTCTTGTGTAAGCATAAGCGTCTGACTTTTTATTATTCATTCCGCCAAATGCATAAAACTTAATATTATCACCTAATGGTAATTCTAAGTTCATCATGGCGCCATAAGAAGTTAGAGAGCCATCTCCAAAACCTTGTCTCCAAGTGTTGGTAGGCAAACCATCTTTATCTGCAATGTCTGAACTTGCTGCTTGACGGAAAGTTTTTCCTTGATCCAATACATCAAAAGACAAATTAATGAATCCACCTTTTTTACCTAAATCAAAACCACGATTGGCTTGTATTGCACTGGTTACACCATCTATAGGGTTGCCGTATAAATAGTCTTTATTGTCTTTAAATTGATTCGTGTTGAATTTTTTATCATAGTAACCTGCTAAGCCTGTAATAATATTCCACTCATTGGTATTCTTCTTTAAAATCACGTTCATCACACCAGCAATCGCATCAGATCCATATTGTGCAGAAGCACCATCTCTTAAAATTTCAATTCTATCCACAGAGGCCTGAGAAAATCCGTTCAAGTCTACGCCTGAATTACCACGACCTCTTGTACCAAATAAGCCTACAAGGGCAGTGCTATGTCTGCGCTTACCATTGATCAAAACCAAGGTCTGATCAGGTCCTAAACCTCTTAATGTACCTATGTCTACGTGGTCAGCACCATCTGCTCCTGATTGTTTATTGTAGTTAAAAGAAGGGGCTGCATAATTTAAAGAAGAAGTCAAATCCATTCTTGCCGTGTTGATAGCGACTTCTGAAATTTTGATTACGTCTACTGGCACTGGCGATTCTAATTTAGCGCGACCGGTACCACGACTTCCCACCAAGATCACATCCTGAAGGTCTGTTGTAGCAGCATTCAAAACAACATTTAAGCTACCATTGGTTGCTTTTACTTTTTTAGATTCAAAGCCCACAAAACTAAATTCAATTAAGTCGTCTGTTTTGGCATTGATCGTGAATGCACCAGCCTTGTTAGAAGTGGTCAAAGCATTGGTTGTTTGAACTTTTACTGTGACACCTTCCAAGGGCGTGCCTTTACTATCCACCACTGTTCCAGTGATTTTTTGTGTTTGGGCGATAGCTGCTACTGAAAAAAAGGAGAGCAACAGCATTAACATTACTTGTCTCAATGACATGGTTTGTCTGTTCATAAGGGGGTTAATTTGATTGAATTTACCACATTTTTTAGTTTTTTCGTAAGCTAAAATTATTTAATTACTTTTAGTGCTGTTAAAACCCCTATTCAAAGTCCATGGAAGCAATCAAGGAATCGATCAAACAAATTTTTTTATCCTACGCAGGTAAGGATTGCGAGCACATAGAAAAAATTCCACAAAGTGGGGGAGATCGAATCTATTTTAGAATCAAAGAAGGGGCTCATTCTTATATCGCTACTTATAATTTGAATCTTAAAGAGAACGAGACCTTCATTTATTTTGCGCAGCATTTTTATTCAAAAGGATTGCCTGTGCCAAAAGTGTTGGCAGTGAGTGCAGACCAAAAAATTTATTTACAAGAAGACCTTGGTTCAGAATCTTTATTAGATGTATTAGAAAAAGAAGGCAAGACGGAAAGGGTGTATCAACTATTCCTAAAAAGTTTAAAAGCTTTGGTGCAGTTGCAAGTGAAAGGCAGCGAGGGATTGGATTTTTCAAAATGTCTCACTTCAAAAACTTTTGGTAAACATGCGGTATTGACTGATTT
>CAIZLI010000128.1 GCA_903933765.1 uncultured Bacteroidota bacterium | reverse complement strand
CCTGTATTTTATTTATTTGTTTAATCAAATACTAAATTAAAAAATGCATTCAAGCCATTGATAAAACCAGATTCATCTAAATAAAAATCTGGTGTATGATGACCGCCCACTTCGCTTGCTTTTTTACCTTTCTCCATCCCGCCTAAACCAAAAAAGAATGTAGGCGCTTTTTCGCCATAAAAAGAAAAATCCTCCGCAGCAGTTGTCCAATTTGATTCATATACATTATCTGGCCCTGCTACTTTATATAAAGACAAAACCGATTTTTTAGCCAAGATAGGGTCGTTGTAGTTCACCAATGTTTGATTTTTAATTTCAACATCTGCAGTAGCACCCGATGCTGCCGCAATAGACTTTGCTGTTTGTTGAATTTTCTCATGTGTCTCCATGCGCATCGTCGCATCTAAGGAACGAATGGTGCCTTCCATTTGAGCAGTTTCTGGAATGATATTCGCTCTAACACCGCTATGTAAAGAACCCACCGAAATCACCAATGGTGCTTTTGTTAAATCGGATTGTCTACTTACAATATGTTGTAAGCCTTCAATTATTTGAGCAGACACCACAATTGGATCAATACTCCCCCATGGCATTGCTCCATGACTTCCCTTCCCGTTTACTACAATTTTAAATAAATCAGATGATGCCTGTGCAGCACCAGACTTATAAGATAGCATGCCAGTAGGTAATTGAGCAGCCATATGTAAGCCAAACACCACGTCTAATTTTGGAGCATCCATTGCACCTTCTTTAATCATCAGTTTGGCTCCACCTTCTTCATTATTAGGTGCACCTTCTTCGGCCGGTTGGAATAAAAAAACAACTGTACCTGCAAGGTCCTTTTGCATATCTTTTAAAGCTTTAGCAGTCGCCATTAATATTGCTGTATGGGCATCATGTCCACAAGCATGCATCACATTCACTTGTTGGCCATTGTAGTCGGCTTTCACCTTAGATGCAAAAGCGATTGGAGCACGCTCTGTAACAGGCAAAGCATCAATGTCTGCTCTCAATCCAATTACTGGGCCTGGCTTATTCCCTTTTAAAATTGCCACTACACCCGTTTTAGCAAAAGGATGCTTTACTTCTAAACCAATCGAACCTAAGTAGTCAGCGATATATTTACCCGTATTAAATTCTCTATTAGATAGTTCTGGAAATTCATGAAAATGATGACGCCAGCCAATTAGCTGAGGTTCAATATTTTTAACTAGTTCATTAAAGTTTTTAGGCAGCTCTTGTGCATTTGCCATGAAACTGATAAAAACAGCAAGCGTTAAAATTGATTTTTTCATGAATTTGATTTTAGTAAAGATAATGCTTTAAGGGCCCCAAGATCCTACCTAGTTGACCCAATTGAAAATCAATTACTTATATTTTTCGCAACCACTTTTACATTATTAATTAATTGTTAAATCAAATGAATGTCATAAAATAAATTTATAAAATTTTTTTATTTTATATAGACTAAAGTCTAAAATCAGTGGAGCCCAGAACCCACTCAAAAAAACGGGGCGTATCCGAAAAGCCTTATG
>CAIZLI010000127.1 GCA_903933765.1 uncultured Bacteroidota bacterium | reverse complement strand
GGCCACCTTTAATAGTGGCCTATCTAGCAGAGACAGCCATATGATGGAAGTATTGGATGGTTTAACTTATCCGAGAATTATATTTAGCAGTAGTAGTGTACAGTATACTCCAGAGGGCATCCTTGTAAAAGGTAAATTACAATTTCATGGAGTAGAGCGCATGATCGAAACTAAAGTAAAACTTGAAAAGCAGAATCGTAAATTGGTATTTTCTGGTAGCTTGCCTGTTTTGCTAGAAGACTATAAAGTAGAAAGACCAGGATTATTATTTGTAAAAGTAGATAACTTAGTCAAGATAGATTTTCAAGTGGTTTATAATAATTAATTCAGGGCCTTGTCTGCGCAACAGCTACTCGCAAAGGAATCTGGCTTTGCTTTAAATGCAAAACCCATCCCCATAATATAGCCCATGGCATCTTTTAACGCCTCATTACTTTTAAATTGGCTATTGGTATTGATATCTGCGTGTACTTCCATTTCCACATCGTGTTCAATGAATAAATCACAAAGAGAATAAGCAATTTCCACACTCTTTGACACTTCGAGTAACATTCTTTCCTTGATGTGTAATTTTTGGTTTGTTTTCTCATTATGAATAAACATAAATCCTCCATTTTTCTCTCTTAAAAAAACAATGACCGTAGCAAATTCTGTTACAGCTTGTTTCACCTGACTATCGGTGCCAATATACACTTTGAGTTTATTATGTTTTGCTGATTCTTCCTCGATACATTTTCTCAAATGTGCTTCTATAGGTATCGTTAAAGTCTCGCCATTGAACTTACGCCAAACCATAGGAATCTGTTTTATTACATACAATTTATGCCATTTATGGCATCAGCTGTATTAAGATAACAATAAGTTTTACCCAAAATAAAAACATTCACTTAGACAAAATCTGCTTATACCGTCTTCCAATCTATCCTTTTTGGGAAAAGTACTTTTACATTTTTACCTGGGTAACCCAAGGCAGTTCTTATTTAAACGCCCGTGCTTATGCCATTTTACACCGTATGCACCATGCTTATAGTGATACAGAAAAAGATCCCCATACGCCACATTTTTTCAAAGAGGTTTTTACTATGATGATGCACAATAAGGATGTCTACAATGGGGTGAATTTCCCAGTCTATCCAAAAATCGATAGAATAGCAGACCATACCGCTACAAGGTTAGCATTTGCCGGATTATATATATTGTTTTACATCAATTTTGCAACTGCATGGTGGATGTACTTATTGCTTCCCATCCATTTTTTAATTGGTCCTATACAAGGCGCAATTGTCAACTGGGCTGGACATAAATATGGCTATCGTAATTTTCCAGGTGAAAAAGACCATTCAAAAAATACCTTATTCATAGACTTCTTGATGTTGGGTGAATTGTTTCAAAACAACCACCATCATGCTGGAGCCCGACCAAACTTTGCAGCCAAGTGGTGGGAAATTGATCCAGTGTATCCAATTATTAAGCTCTTTAACAAATTAGGGATCATTAAGCTCATACCGCTGAAATATTAGCTCAAGACAATGCTAAGAATTATTATCCATTAGGATGGATTGTAAAGTACTAAGCTTCGGTATTTTCCTTTTTTGTAATCAAGCCCATCATTTGTTTCATCGTCTTATCCATTCCTTCTGGGCTACCATCTAAAAAAATGACATTGCCTTTACCGTATTCTGCAAAATTCTTGATGGCTTCCGTCCACATACTAAATAGAATCACATTGGTATCTAAATTGGCTTGCTTCATTTCCTCTGCAGCTTCTGTCATACCCTTAGCTACTTCTTGTCTGAATAGGGCAACACCTTGACCTCTTAATTGAGCCGCTTCTTTTTCGGCTTGTGCGGATATTTTGATTGAATTTCCCTCCGCTTCGGCAGCCTTTGTTTTTGTGATTAATAAAGCCTGCCCTTCGTTTTCGGCAGCAGCCTTTAAATTATTACTAGCAACCACCTTACTCATACTTTCCATCACCACTTGGTCAAAAGTGATATCATTGATTTGAAGGTCTTGCAAATGGTATCCCCACTCCTCTAAACTATTATCAATTTGTTCTTTTACGAAATCTACAATCTCTCTGCGAGCTGTCAATACTTCTGCTTGACGCTTCGTAGCAACATAGGCTCTAATACTTCCTTCTACGGTTCTAACAAGGGCCTGCATCAAATCCTTATTGCTTATAAATTTAAAAGCGACTTTTTTAATGGTTTCTTCCTCGGCATTTTGAACAGAGTACAATAACATACTCTTAAAGTAAACATTGGCTTGGTCAATGGTTACCGCCT
>CAIZLI010000126.1 GCA_903933765.1 uncultured Bacteroidota bacterium | reverse complement strand
AGTGCAGAACTTGCAAGATGGAATCAACATGCCAAACAAACCAACATCATACGAGATGAATGGGATATCCCACATATTTATGGAAAAACGGATGCCGACGCAGTGTTTGGATTGATGTATGCACAATGCGAAGAAAATTTTCCGCAGATAGAAAAGAATTTTTTAGAAATGTTAGGAAGACGTGCCGAAATGGAAGGACCTAAAATGATTTATGAAGATCTAATGATGCAACTCATCCAAGATAGTGCAGAGGCAGTAAAAGATTTTGAAAGAAGTCCAATTTGGTTTAAGCAATTATTAATAGCGCATGCCGATGGAATCAATTATTACTTATCAAAACATCCTGAAGTAAAACCAGTGGTACTTAAAAAATTTAAGCCATGGTACCATTTGATGTGGACAGACGGAAGTGTTTCTCCAACAAAATCTGCTGGCATCACGGAAAAACATGTTGAAGCTTTTTATGGTCAACAATTATATTCCAATCAAAATGCAGTCAGTATCAATACCACGCTGCCTGTTCCAAAATCAATTTTTGAACAGACCAACTATGACATGGAAGACAAGACCCTAAGAGGCTCTAATGGTTTTGCGATTGCACCAAGCCATAGCAAAACAGGGAATGCAATGTTGTATATCAATCCCCATGTGCCTTTTTATTTTAGGTCCGAAATGCATATGGTAAGTGAGCAAGGATTAAATGCATACGGCGCAGTGACTTGGGGACAGTTCTTTATTTATCAAGGCTTTAATGAACATTGCGGATGGATGCATACGAGTGGCTATGCCGATGTAGCAGATGTCTATGAAGAACAAACAGAAAGCATAAACAATCAATTGTTTTATACCTACGAAAAAGAAAAAAAGAAAGTGGGTCAACGCAATATCCAAATCCGATATATAGAAAATGGTATTGTAAAGACAAAAGTATTTGATACTTATTTTACCCACCATGGACCAATTATGGGCATGGAAAAAGGAAAATGGTTAAGCTTACAAGAAAACAATCGTTCTTTAGATGCATTGATGGAATGTTGGACAAGAACAAAATCAAAAAGCTTAGCAGACTATACAAAAGCAATGGAACTAGTAGCCAACAATAGCAACAACACCGTGTATGCAGATGCTGCAGGTAATATCGCTTACTGGCATGGTAATTTTATACCTAAGCGTAATCCAAATTTTGATTACACATTACCAGTTGATGGCAGTATTAAAGCAACTGACTGGCAAGGCATGCATGCTTTAAATGAAATTGTACAAAGTATCAACCCTAGCAATGGTTGGTTACAAAATTGTAATGCAACTCCATTTACAGTCGCAGGTGATCAAAGTCCAAAGGCAGCAAACTATCCTGCTTATATGGCACCAGATGGAGAAAACGGAAGGGGGCTCAATGCTGTAGCACTATTGTCTAAAATAGATAAAATTAATTTAGACGAACTCATTGCTTTAGGCTACAATAAAAAATTAAGCGCTTTCGATATTTTATTGCCTCGTTTTATACAAGCAGCAAAAGCAGCAGATCTTGCACCTAGAACCAAAAAAGCAATAGACTATTTAGCTAATTGGGATCATGTTGCTGACACCAATTCAATTGCAACAAGCATTGCAATTGAGTGGGCTACAAAATGGGGTGCGACCATTCCTCCTGCAAACACAGAGGAAGCTGGAACACAAATTGTAGTAAAATACAATCGTATGGACCAAGAGGTTGCTTTTGAAACTAAAATCAAATTATTAGAAGCCACATTAGATCAGTTTGAAAAATGGTATGGTGGATGGGAGATGACATGGGGTCATATGAATCGTTTTCAAAGAGTGGCACCAGGTGCAAACTTCGATGACAATCAACTTAGCTTAGCGGTCAACCAAGCTTCTTCTAAATGGGGCTCACTACCTTCTTTTGAAAGTAGACGCTATCCAAATACCACCAAGCGTTATGGATATACTGGCAATAGCTTTGTTGCTGCAATAGAGTTTGGTAAAAGGCTGAATGCAAAAACAATTATCACAGGTGGACAAAGCAGGTTTGCTGAAAGCAAAAATTTTACAGACCAAGCTTATGGTTTTGTCCATGGACAGTTTAAAACGATTCATTATTATCAAGAAGATGTCTTAGCCAACAAAAAACTTGCATACCATCCTGGATTGGAAAGATAGTGCTCATAAAGTTTTGTAATTAATGCAATTTTAACGAGCCCTGCTACATTTTTGACGCCAAGAACTTGCATGAGTCTTGTTCTATGGCCTTCGATGGTTCTTTTGCTATGTTGTAGTTCTGCAGCTATCTGTTTACTGGAAGCTTCTTCGCAGATACGAATTAAAATGTATTTATCATACAAGCTTAGCGCATTGACGCGCTCTATTAAATTAATTTTATCCATGACCTGCGTGAGATGTAAAACCCGCTCAGCAGTATCTTGGCAAAAAAAGACCTTGTGTTGACAAGCCATTTCTACCGCTTTATTCCACTCAAGGCTAGACATATTTCTTGAAACAATCACATTTACTTCGAGTTCAATTAACTGATAGAGTACAAAATCGGGGGTATCTTTATTCAACAAAATAATACATGGAAACACTTGTTGGAGTGTTTTGATTTTCTTTTTCACAGCTTGTGAATCAAAATCAAACATAGCACAATCAATGATCAATAATCCTTCGGATAAGCCATATTTGAAACTGCTAACCTCGTCCAAGGAACTTAGTATACGGTACCCATTACACATAGGATGCGCTTTTACCAATTGGCCGCAGCCCATAGCGTAAATAGCTTGTTGGTCACAGATAAAGACTTGTCTTTGGTCCTGTTGATTGACATATTTTTTTTGCATTCATAAAAAAACAATAGATCATTTTGATAGAGACATTTTCAAATCAATTTTACATTAATGGATAAATTTTCTGAGGTATTTGACCCATTCAAAAAAAATCTAATCAAATAGTTTAATACCATAGTCGATAGAATTTACACAGAATGGTGTAAATTGCTCCATGCAATTTGAAAAATCAATTACACTTGCCACTTTCTCTCCATTATGGTGGGAGAGTATTTTATGGATTGGAGGAAGCATCTTTTTATTGATTCAGGTACCTAAATACCTTAAAAATATAAAGATCCAACATTACAATTTATTTATTGCTATTTTATTAATTGCCAACTTGACTATTGAGCAATTTTATAATTTTTATACCGGCTCATGGAATATCCAACAAAATATTCCTGCACATTTATGCAGTATTAGTACTTTCTTATGCATCATCTACTTATTCAATAAAAACCAGTTATTAGGTGAATTTGTTTACTACTGGGGATTATTAGGAGGGATACATGCATTGCTTACGCCAGAATTTAACAATGGTATCAAAGGCTATAATTTTTATAGCTATTTTATTGAGCATGCTGGTTTATTACTAGTCGTATTGTATAGCATTATACACAATGGATTTGTACCTCGTCCAAAATCTTGGTTGGTTATTTTTGGTTACTCTCAATTAGTAGTTTTATCTGTGGGTATCCTCAACTATGCTATTGGAACTAACTATATGTTTTTAAGGGAGCGTCCATCGGCCAATAATCCACTCATCATTGGCGCATGGCCTTTTTACCTTATTTGTTTTGAGATAGCTGCCATCGCGCATTTTTGGTTATTCTATTTGCCCTTTGCAAGAAAAAGAAAATTAGCTAACTCAGTACTTTCTTAATTGAAAATATAAAAGCTATTGATTTAATTTATAAAAAATACTTTTATAGCTCTTCTATTCTTTTTGCTTTATCGTCAATCACCAAATCAAAATTTGGTTTTACTGCGCCACCATTTGGACAATATCCTGTAATTAAATCATTGAACTTACAACCCCATTTGGTCAACTGTTCTAAAGTCAAAGGCCTTAAATCTCTTTTTGAACTTTCTCCCCTTCCAGTCCAATAAGTTATATGCCAACCTTCGTCGTATAATTGATTGATCTTTGCAATATTATCAAAATTAGGCTCAGCAAGTTCGTATACTCTTTTATCGGAATAGAAACAAATGGTTTCGTCTATATCAACTAATGCTTTCTTGGAACCGAATCTTTTTGACTCTATCATATTTGTATTTTTATTTTTTTACAATCTTGCAGTGACAATGGAACGATCTAAAAACGCCTTCGTATCATATACAATAGCGTCTGGACTTGTTTTTAATGAAGCATAATCCAATGCTTTAAAAAAATCATGCGCCACTGCTAATAAAATCACATCGTATTGTTCGAATGCGGTAATCAACGATACTTGGTATTTTTGGAATACTTCCATCGCATTGGCATAAGGATCAAAAGCCGAAACATCAGCCCCTTCTTTTTTAAGTTGCCCTATGATGTCAAACACTTTTGAATTTCTAAAATCAGGGCAATTTTCTTTAAACGTTACCCCAAGTACCAACACTTTTGCACCTTGAATTTGCTTTCCATTTTGTGCTAGTAACTGAATTAATTTATGACTTACAAATGCACTCATCTGGTCATTGACATCACGCCCCGATAAAATCACTTGTGGATGATAGCCAACAGCTTTTGCTTTATGTGCTAAATAATAGGGATCTACGCCAATGCAATGTCCGCCAACTAAGCCTGGCTTGAATGGTAAAAAATTCCATTTAGTACTAGCAGCTGCTAATACTTCCTGAGTATCAATACCCAACTTATCAAATATCAATGCCAGTTCATTGACAAAAGAAATATTAATATCTCGCTGTGCATTTTCAATAGACTTAGCCGCTTCTGCTACTTTAATAGATGGTGCAGCATACGTGCCTGCGGTAATGATACTTGCATACAACTGATCGATATACTTTGCAATTGCTGGTGTAGAGCCCGATGTGATTTTTTGAATCTTTGTTAGCGTATTCACCTTATCGCCTGGATTGATTCTCTCTGGAGAATAACCACAATAAAAATCTGTATTAAATTTTAGTCCTGAATTTTTTTCAAGCACCGGAACGCAATCCTCTTCGGTACAACCTGGATACACAGTGCTTTCATAAATCACGATATCTCCTTGTTTTAAAACAGTAGCAATTTCTGCGCTGGCATATAATAAGGAACTCAGGTCGGGACTTTTATCTGCATGTACCGGAGTTGGCACTGTAACAATGAATATCGTTGCATGCGCAATCTTGGCTAGTTCATTTGTTAGGGTCAAATTACTAGCATTATGAATGGCTTCTGCATCCGTTTCTAATGTAGTATCCTTTCCCTTTTTTAATGCATCCACCCTTGCCTGATCCAAGTCATAGCCAATCACCTGATAGTGTTTAGAAAATGCTAAAGCCAAGGGTAAGCCCACATAGCCTAGACCGATAATGGCAATAATGGGGGGATTGGATGGAGTTAACTGTTGCATTTGCCACCAAAGTTAATGGAGCGCTTAATGCTGTCCATATTTTTTTTCGCCCGCAGGAATAGCAATACTTAGTCTATTTTGTGGAGGCGGAAGTGGACATGTGGCAAATTCAGTAAATGCACATGGCGGATTATAGGCCTTATTGAAATCGATATAGGTAAACCCTTCGGCATCTGGCCTATCTAGTTCTATAAATCTGCCAGACCCATAAGTTGTTTTACCAGAAGTCGCGTCGGCAAATGCCACAAATAACCTTACACCGCCCTCGTCGATGGCATCCAATCGATAGGTTGTACCCTCTACTTCAAAGACCAATTGACCACCATGTTTTTGCGCTGTATTTTGTCCCAACACATTCATAATCATCAATGGATTTTGGTTCTGTGGAATTACTTTTGCTTTGATACGCCATTTTGCATCTACAGGAAATCTTTCAATGCCTTTAAATTCTAATAAAGTTTTTGCTTTTAAATTTCTAAATCTCACCCCCACTTTGTCTTCTCTTTGAATCACGATCCAAGCAAAATCTTTCCACTGGCTGTTATATTGACCTTCTGGTCTGGTTAATAAATTAAGTGATTCGGAATTTGCAAGCACTAGATCACCGTCATTAATTTTTACTTTTTCTGTACTGCCATCTTTCCAATACACTTTTCCATCTTCATAAATAAAATCTCCTACATGTTTTGGGAATGCAGGGTTGTCATATACTAAATCATTTGTTGAGGCCGAACCAAAACTGTTTACCCCTTTTTTAAACCAAAACAATCCTTCTAAATTTAGCCAACCATTTGGATCTTTCAATGCGGAGATTCGATCGTCATCCCATTGTTTCAATTCTTCAAGGTAGAGATTTTTTTGTGCTTTGGTTGGTTCAAAAATGGCCAAAGAAAGGATTGTTAAAATGGATAGGATAGAAATTTTTCTCATTTTATTGATTGTGCGTTTAACTCGACTCGTTTTTGATTTGTTTACTGTTTTTAGCTAGCAGAAGGATATAAATTTAGACAATTTTCCTTGTCTATCAAACTAGAAGAAACTATTTTCTTTCTATTAACAATAGTTTGATTAATTTTATACTGAAACATTTTAATCGTATGAAAAAATTACTTTTTATT
>CAIZLI010000125.1 GCA_903933765.1 uncultured Bacteroidota bacterium | reverse complement strand
GTACAAGAATAATTACGTGAAATCAATATCATCAGAAACGAACAAGTAGGAGAGACTGAATTAAGTAGAATGAAGAATTATTTATCTGGTGGATTTGCAAGATCACTTGAAAACCCAGCTACAATTGCCAATTTTGCATTGAATATTGCGCGTAATAATTTGCCAGCAGACTATTATCAAAAATACTTAACCAATTTAGCAGCAGTGGATGCAGCAAAAGTGCAAAATGCAGCTAAATTATTTTTGAATACAGACCAAATGCATATTGTGATTGTAGGTAATGCAAAACAAATTGCGAAAGGTTTAGACAAATATGGTCCAATAAAATACTTTGATATAGAAGGTAATGAAGTTGCTGCACCAACAGAAGTGAAAGCAGATGCAAGTTTAACTCCAGCAGCATTGATGGAGAAAGCGATTGCAGCAATAGGATCTAAAGAAGCTTTAAGTAGTATTAAAGATGTTCAATTAAAAGGTACTGCGAACTTAATGGGACAGTCTCTAGAAATGCAACAAACTATCGTGATGCCAGGTAATTCTGTAACCACGATGTCGATGGGTGGCATGGCAATGATGAGACAGGCAGTTGTAGATGGTAAATACTCTGTGGCACAACAAGGACAGGAAGCCCCTATTACAGACGATTTAAAAGAAGGCTTAGATGAATCAGCGACACTTGTACCAGAGGAGTTATTCCTTACAAAAGGCTATGGTTTAAAGATTGTAGGTGCAGAAAAAGTAGATGGTAAAGATGCGATTGATGTAGAAGTGACAACACCTTCTAAGAAAGTTTCACACCGTTTTTATGATGCTAAAACATTCTTATTAGTAAAGACTTCAAAATCTGAAGAAGTTCCAGGAAGAGGCACTGCAACACAACAACAATATTTTACTGGTTATAAAACAGTGAATGGCGTACAAATCTCTACAGAGCAACTAATGGATTTAGGTCAAATGAAAATCAATATTAAGTATACAGATATTAAAGTGAACCAAGGATTAAAGTCTAGTGATTTGAAATAAGAAAGACTTCATGACTAATTTCATTTTTGATTGCCACTGAGCTTATTTAAAACTTAGTACAAATAAAAAAACCTTCCCAATCTTGGGAAGGTTTTTTTATAAAGTATCATTTCATTTAGTCTATATGACTTTATATTTTGAGTTCAATCTTTCTAATCTCTTAGAATCTTAGTCCGTATCCAATATTGAATAAAACTACGCTGCTTTTTTCTTGAGCGATAGGACTTGGTTTGTCAATTAAACGATAAGGCACCACTGCATCTTGATTGGTTGCGCTAGAAATGGTAAAGTCTAAGAAATATTTATTGGTTCTATAACCAATACCACCAGATACAATGAAACGAGATGGTGTTACTAATGTTGTACCATTATCGTCTGCAAACTCATTTTTATAAGGACTACCATAATATGCAGTACCTGCTCTAGCCATCCAGTTGCTCGTTAATTTAATTTCAGAACCAAGTCTGATATTAAAATTATTTTTGTAAGTGGCTTTCATGGTATTGTTTAAATCATCATAATAGTCCGCAGAAGCCTGGTCAAAATCATTTGCATAAAAACGCGTGCCAGCATAATTTACCCAATCAATATCCGCACTAATAAATCCTAATGGTTGTGTTGGTTTGCCTGGGCTCGCAAAAAAGTAACTACCGCTAAATGTTGCTTTGGTAGGGGTCATCACGGTATACTCTCTAAGTCCAGTATTGCCATTATTTAATTCAGCTGAACTTGCAGAAACAGTGCCAGCATAAGACTCTGTATTGGTTGTCATGTCTGCAGACAATCTATCTCTAAAGCCAATCAACTGAGGGGTATGCAATGCAAAACCTACACGTAAAAAGGATTCTGGTTTGTATATGATACCAAATTTGGCACCAATACCCCAGCCTCTAGAACTAAAATCTTCATTGAAAACAAAACTACCAAATTGGTTGGTTGCATTGGTGGATGATAAATCAGATTCTGAAACCTGCAATGAACGATTAAAGTTGACAATAGGTAAAACAACACTTGCTCCTAAGTATAATTTGTCTTGCACATTGCCACCCCAGCCAAATGCCAATTCGTTAGAACTTCCACTGGTATAAGAATCGAATGTTTGGTTCACACCACTTGAAATTGGCACCAAACTTTGATAACCAGCTACATTGCCATTTTTATCTGCGATGGTATCAATTAAATAAGTTCTAAATGCCAATGAGCTTCCAAAAATATAATTGTTTTCGGCAGCATTCATACCTGCATTGTCATAGTATAATTCCTCTAAGAATTTTTCTGAGAAGCTGCTAAAATTATTAACACCTTTAAATCTTTGTCTGCTATTAAAATCAGCTATTTGAGTATAGCTAATTGAAAACGCAGTACTTGAATAGCCTCTGTTCTTTTTTCCATCTGCAAGGACAATACCTAAATTACCTAATGTAGAGTTGCTTTTAGAAGTGCTAGTATTCGTTCCTCTATATTTATAATCCGTCTCCGTATTTAAATATTTACTTGTAACTAATAGTTCACCTGACTTGTAAAAGCCTAAACCTGCCGGATTGATATGTGCTGCAGATAAGTCACCCCCTAAAGAACCCATCGCGCCGCCCAATGCATTGCTACGTGGTGTTCCATAAGGTGCAAACCAAGATAATCTTAATCCATCTTCTGGACTTTGTGCTTGTAAATTTGCACTTACGAATACTAAAATACCTATTACTATTTTTTTCATATTGATTTCTATTGAACTATTTAAATTCACCAAATTAAAACGCCTCTGTAAGACGCAATCTAATTAATTACCGCCTCTTGGTGGTCTTGAACTAGGAGCAGATCCGCTACTATTGAATCCACCACTTCTTCCACCTGCGTTGTTATTTACGGATGGTGCTGAATTGGTATTGGTATTAGAGTTACTAGATTTGTTTTGGTTGTTATTACTAAAACCGCCATTGTTAAAATAACGTGCAGGTCGATCAAAACTATTTGCTTGATTGGCGTTTGCGTTATTGGTTGTCACACGTCTTAATAAATTACCGAATCCACTGTTTAAATTTGGATTACCAGTATAGCGTGTTGAACCATTGGTGTTATTAGAAAAATTATTTGAGTTGTTATAATTTCTATTCGTTCTATATGCTGCAAGTGCAGGCGCGCTTGTTTGCATGGCTCTAGGCGTGTAATTATTTCTTTGCATTGGGAAATTGCCTACACCACCACCATAGTAAATTGGTCTGTAAGGATTCCAGTAACCTGCGTAGTAAGGATTCCATCCGCCCCAACCGCCAAATCCACCATATCCAAATCCACCGTAACCACCAAAGCCTCCCCAGAATGGGTCATATCCAAATCCACCCCAACCGCCGAATCCACCACCCCAGAAAGGGTCGTATCCAAATGCACCAGCCCAGAATGGATCATATCCAAACCCGCCAAATCCTCCATATCCACCAAAGCCTCCGTAATAGCCTGCCCATCCAATACGATTGCTCCAGAACGGATCCCATCCTCCGTATCCAAATCCTCCAAAACCACCGTATCCTCCGAATCCGCCAAATCCACCATAACCCATGCCAAAGCCAACTCTAAAACTAGGGTTGTTCCAATAGCCAAAATCGTCGATGCTTGACCAACGGTTTCTGTTCGCCACTTTCAATCTTAAATAGCGGTCGTCCTGGTAGTTCTGGTAATCTTGGTATTCGGCTTCCTCTGTCACTTCCGCCTCGGCTGAATTATTACTAGCAGTTGTTTTTGTACTTGTTTCGGCCTCTTTAGAAGGTGTAAAATATAGATCGTCCGTAGCAGCAGTCGTAGTTTGTTGTAAACTCGTACAGCTGGTTAAGAAAAAACTACAAGCCATTAAAAGAACGATGGCGTTGAACCCAATGAGGGATTGGTTGTGTTGCTTTTTCATGTTGTTCATTTTTTGGTTTTAATATGCCCCTGATTTAGCATACATTTGACATCCTAAAGGTAACAAAGTTTAAAACATAGAACGTTAATAGGAGCGGTTTTGTTACAATTTAAAATGTTAAGAATTTTTAGAAAATGGCAAAGGAACTAACAACAAGAGCACAGGACTATT
>CAIZLI010000124.1 GCA_903933765.1 uncultured Bacteroidota bacterium | reverse complement strand
TTCTTTAAAATCGTCGTTATAAGTCAATGCGACTTCCACCATTACATTAGAAGCCTCGTCTAAACCTTCTACATATAAAGGTGCTGCAATGATTGGATTTCTGTTACCATTCTTATCCAGCATTTGTACAAACTCGATGATGCCACCTTCACTATAAAAATGACTTACATAAGCCACTCCAGCATCGTCTAATTCTCTTAGATCGGTTAATGAAATGCTAATGCGTTTATTCAAATAAGACAATTCACGTAAACGACCTTCTAAGATCTCTCTACGGTAAACTGTTTCTTGGAAAATAGTATGATCAGGCCAGAAATGAACTCTGGTACCAGTTTTATCACTTGTGCCTACTTCTCTTACTGCATATTGTGGTGCACCAATACAGTATTCTTGTTCAAAAATTTTGCCTTCACGTTGAACAGTTACCAATAATTTTGTACTCAATGCATTCACACAACTTACACCCACACCGTGCAATCCACCAGATACTTTGTAGGTGTTTTTATCAAATTTGCCACCAGCGTGTAAAACAGTCATAACCACTTCCAATGCAGACCTTTTTTCTTTGGTATGCATGGCAGTTGGAATACCACGACCATTGTCCTGAACGCTGATAGAATTATCTGTATGAATCGTAACTTCGATATGAGAACAATAGCCAGCTAAAGCTTCATCAATTGAGTTATCTACAACCTCATACACTAAGTGGTGTAAACCTTTCATACCCACATCGCCAATGTACATGGCCGGGCGTTTTCTTACAGCTTCTAATCCTTCTAATACCTGGATACTATCGGCGCCATAGTTCTTGTTTTCGGCCGAATCTGGGTGTTGTAAATCTTCTGACATAATAGGTGCGAATTTTTTGTTTTATAGGGCGTTTTGAACGCAAACAAATTTAAGAAAAATTACTTCTTTTAAGACGCATTTAAGCCCTTATAGTTATCCCCATAAAAAGAATTTGGTTCATAACGTAGCGTCCAAAAATGAGGCTAAAAATGGCCTTAAAATCGATTTTATAACAACACTGAATTGCCATTGATATTTTTAAAATCAGGATTAAAATTTGGGGCTTATTTTGCGTCATTTTAAGGTCATTATTTGAACCTTTTTATTGCATTTGTTGTTTATAGTTTAAATTTGCAGTTCAATGATGGTAGCCAACGACATATTAAAACAAGTGAACCAGCCCAATGGCTTTGCTGGCATGGCTTTGTTGTACCAAAAAGAACAGTTAATTCCTGGCTCTACACAATACACCATTCATCGTTATTATTCCCAGGCGCCTGCAGAATTAGAGGATACGGGAATGTTCATTTACCATTACAATGCAAAGCGACCATCGGACAATTTTTTAGAGTTAAGATTTTGTATTTCTGGTAATCGTTATTGTGAAAATAAATTATGTGGTAATTGTAGTCAATTACCAACAGAAGATTGTGCAGGTCCTTTAAGAACAGTAGACGTTTTTTCTTTTCATTTTACTTCTACCTTTTTACATCAATTTGTACACAATGTAAAATTGAATAATCGCAAAGATGAAGTACTAGCTTTCAAACATCCCAATGCTTTTGTGAAAACATTTCCATTGTGCATGCGCAAGCGTGGTACGTTGGATTCTTTGTTAAACTATAGTTATACCGGGTCTTTAGAGAATATCTTTATCAATGCGAAAATTCATGAATTACTATTATTCAGTTTAGAATGCATTGTGGACGAGAAAGAAGAAGGGTTTGCTTGCAAATTTTTATCAGACGACAGAGGTAAAGAAAGTATCTATTTAGCAAGAGAAATTTTATTACAACATATTGGGGATCCTATTACCATCAAGGAATTGAGCCGTAAAGTAGCCATGAACGAATGCTATTTAAAGAAAGGCTTTAAAGAGGTGTTTGGCACCACTATTTTTGACTTCTACCAACAACAAAGAATGGAACATGCTAAATATTTGTTGTATGAAAAATCTTTAAGTGTAACCGATGTATCTGCTTTATTAGGTTACTCATCTATCTCCCATTTCTCTGCAGCTTTCAAAAAACACACAGGCCTTAAACCTTGTGAATTGTTGAACTAGTTAAGGCATTCTAATGATTGCTTGAATACTTTATTCAACCTAGTTCAATTTCTATTTTATTTCCTTATTTTTAGTATCTAAATAAAATCCCATGCGTCAATTAGTTGCGATTGCCATTATTGTGTTATTCAGTTCATGTATTAATCAAAGAGTGGACTTAGTGGTGCATCATGCACAAATTTATACAGTCAACGAAAATTTTGCAGTGGCAGAAGCGATGGCAGTGCAGGATGGTAAGATTGTGGCGGTGGGTACCAATGATGAAATTTTAAAAACATATCAAGCAGATAGTGTGGTGGATGCAAAAGGTGCGACTGTGTATCCAGGATTCGTAGACGCACATGCACACTTTCTTGGGTATGGTCAATCTTTATATGCAGTCGACTTAATGTTTGCAAATTCTTGGGAAGAAGTATTGCAACGTGTGCAAGACTTTGTAGCAACACATCCAGGCAATGGATGGATTAAAGGAAGAGGATGGGATCAAAACAGATTTCCAGGTAAAGCATTTCCTACCAATGCTGAATTGAATGCTTTGTTTCCAGACCGTCCTGTATTATTAGAGCGTGTAGATGGGCATGCAAGTATTGCCAATGAAAAAGCATTAACGATTGCTGGAGTGCAAGCGGGTCAGACGATGGAAGGCGGAGACTTTGTGGTAGCAAACGGAAAGTTAACAGGTTTATTAATTGACAATGCAGTGGGTGTGGTAGAAAGAAATGTGCCTGCAGCAACTAAGGAGGATTATAAAAATTGGTTGACAGCAGCGCAAAAAAATTGTTTTGCAACTGGATTAACGACGATTACAGATTGTGGATTAAGTCCTAATGATATTGATATGATTGATGCATTACAAAAAAGCGATGACCTAAAAATGCGTTTGTATGTAATGTTAAGTGATAAGCCAAGTTCTTATACCTCTTCTTATTTTACAAATGGTGGATATGTCACAGACCGTTTAATGGTGAAAGGTGTAAAGGTTTATGGCGATGGTGCACTTGGGTCAAGAGGCGCCGCATTAATAGCGCATTATTCAGATAAGCCAGGCTGGGGTGGGTTCTTATTGAGTAGTCAAGCGCATTTTGATTCAGTGGCAGCAAAATTAATCAACACCGATTTTCAAATGTGTACCCATGCAATTGGAGACAGTGCGAACAGAGTAGTGTTGAAAGTGTATGAAAAATATTTAAAAGGAAAGAACGATAAAAGATGGCGTATTGAACATGCACAAATTTTGAATCCTGCTGATTTCGATTATTTTGGCAAGTATAGTATCATCCCTTCGGTACAACCAACTCATGCGACAAGTGATATGTATTGGGCTGGAGAGAGATTAGGTGCTGAGCGTTTAAAAGGTGGTTATGCTTTCCAACAATTATTGAATCAAAATGGATGGTTGCCATTGGGTACAGATTTTCCAGTAGAAGAAATCAATCCATTTAAAACATTTTTAGCAGCGGTGGCAAGACAGGATGCCAAAGGATTTCCTGCTGGTGGATTCCAAATGGAGAATGCATTGACCCGCGAGCAAACCATTCGTGGTATGACTATCTGGGCCGCGAAAGCAAACCGAATGGAAAAGCAAGTAGGTTCTTTAGAAGTAGGGAAGAAAGCAGACTTTATCTTATTAGACAAAGACTTAATGAAAGTCCCTACGGATAGTATCTTGAATATTAAAGTATTAAAGACCTACTCTAACGGAGAAAGAGTACACTAAGATTTTTATAAATAAAAGTGGTAGAAAATATACCTATTCCTTGGCTCACTTTTGAGCTGATAATCCTTGGTGTTTTTTATAAAAAGAAAAGTAGCATATATACTATTCCGTAGCGAACGTTTTTAGAGAGCCAGGAATAGGTATATATGCTACTTATTAAATTTCAGAAAAATTACAATCCTACCATATCCTTAGGTATTACCCAGGCATCAAACTCTTCAGGTGTAACATATCCTAATTTCACAGCCATTTCTTTTAAGGTAGTACCTTCTTTATGTGCTTTTTGTGCAATCTCTGCAGATTTATAATAGCCAATCTTTGTGTTCAAAGAAGTCACTAACATTAAACTATTATTTACATGCTTATTGATATTTGCTTCGATTGGTTCGATGCCAACTGCACATTTATCATTAAAGCTTACACATCCATCTCCAATTAATCTTGCACTGTGTAAGAAATTATAAATCATCACTGGCTTAAATACATTCAATTCAAAATGTCCCATCGATCCACCCACATTGATGGCTACATCGTTCCCCATCACTTGAGCAGCAATCATTGTCAAAGCTTCTGACTGCGTAGGGTTTACTTTACCTGGCATGATAGAAGAGCCTGGTTCGTTGTCTGGGATAAAGATTTCTCCAATACCAGAACGAGGTCCAGAAGACAACATGCGCACATCGTTCGCAATCTTCATTAAGCTCACTGCCACTGTTTTTAATGCACCATGTGCTTCTACAATGGCGTCGTGTGCAGCCAATGCTTCAAATTTATTTTCGGCAGTCACAAAAGGCAATCCAGTAAGATTCGCAATATGCTTCGCCACATTTTCTGAATAACCTTTTGGTGTATTAATCCCTGTTCCAACGGCAGTTCCACCAAGTGCTAATTCACTTAAATGATCCAATGTATTGTGAATGGCTTTTAATCCATGCTTTAATTGACTTGCATAACCACTAATTTCTTGTCCTAATGTTAGAGGCGTCGCGTCCATAAAATGGGTACGACCTATTTTAACAATATGCATGTATGCTGCACTCTTTGCATCCAAGGTATTTTTTAAAGTAGTGATTCCTGGGATAGTTACTTCCTTTAAAATTTGGTAAGCAGCGATATGCATCGCAGTAGGGAAAGTATCATTGGAAGACTGTGATTTATTCACGTCGTCATTAGGATGTAAAAATTTCTCTTTATCATTTAAGCTTCCACCTTGAAGTACATGACCGCGATAAGCAATCACTTCGTTCACATTCATATTGCTTTGAGTACCACTTCCTGTTTGCCAAACCACTAAAGGGAATTGGTCATCTAATTTACCTGCAAGGATTTCATCACATACTTGACCAATCAAATCACATTTTTCTTTTGATAAAATACCTGCATCAAAATTAGTTAAGGCAGCTGCCTTTTTTAAATAAGCAAAAGCTTTAATAATTTCTTTAGGCATCCTGTTGATGTCCTGCGCAATTTTAAAATTCTCGATACTTCTTTGCGTCTGAGCACCCCAATAAACATGAGCTGGTACGCTTACTTCACCCATCGTGTCTTTCTCAATTCTATATTCCATACTTGCAGTTTTAATACCGCAAAGGTAAGACAGCAATTATAAAATTGGATCAGTTGGGGGGATTTAATTCGAATAAATAAGGGGATTAATGTCCAGTAAAATGCGGTTTTCTTTTTTCAATAAAGGCTTGTATGCCTTCCTTGCAATCTGCAGTGATGAAGCAATCCCCAAAAAGATTGGCTTCCACTTCGAATCCGTTGACAGATTCATCCCAAGCTGCATTCACGGCTTTGATAGAATTAGCGATGGCCAATGGCGCCTTGGTATGCGCTGCAGCAAGTATAGAAAACGCTTTGTCTAGCAATTCTGTTTGTGGAACGATATAGTTCACTAACCCATATTGTAAGGCTTGTTGGGCATTGATATTGTTACCTGTAATCACTAGTTCCATCGCCCTAGCTTTACCTAATTTTTGGGTCAATCTTTGAGAACCGCCATAACCTACCATAATGCCTAAGTTCACTTCGGGCTGTCCAAAAATCGCATTCTCAGAAGCAATGATAAAATGACAACTCATGGCTAATTCGCATCCACCACCTAAAGCAAAACCATTTACACAAGCAATGACTGGTTTAGGGGAGTTTTCGATTTTAAAAAACACATCCTGTCCTCTTTTTGCTAATGCAGTTGCTTCTTCTTTTGACAATGCTTCAAATTCTTTGATATCCGCACCTGCCACAAAACTCTTTAGTCCTGCGCCTGTAATGACTACAGATTTAATTTCTGGAAATTTATACACCCGATCAAATACGGCATCTAAGTCATGCATCACTTGTTGGTTCAATGCATTTAATTTCTCTGGTCGATTGATGGTAATGATCAAAGTATGATCTTCCATTTTTGTAAACAAAGTTTGAAATGACATAGTGCTTAATTTATTGGATGAAATAAAAAAATACGATTAGGACTTCCTATTTTCAGCAACCCATTTTTTAATATAGGCAGCAATATCAGTGGTATTGGTGCCTGGTGCAAATAAATGACCAATGCCCATATCTTGTAATGTTTTATTGTCTTCTTCTGGAATGATACCGCCGCCAGTCAACAAGACATCTTTCAATCCTTTTTCAACCATCAACTGGTATACTTTAGGGAATACGGTCATATGCGCTCCAGATAAAATACTGATTCCAATGGCGTCCACATCTTCCTGCAAAGCGGCTTGAACCACCATCTCGGGGCTTTGTCTTAGTCCAGTATAAATCACTTCCATACCTGCATCTCTTAGTGCAGTGGCAATCACTTTAGCACCACGATCATGGCCATCTAAACCAACTTTGGCTACCAATACTCTTATGGGTCTTTCTGTTTGCATCTACTACAATTTACATTAATTTTTTGACAACAAATCCAAACAGTATTGGATACGTTTTGCTGCATCTTTTGTTTCAATATTGGCTACAATATCAAAAACGCCTGGGCCAAATTTGCCACCAACTAACATGATTCTAAAAGGCAACATTAAATCACCTGGTTTAAGGCCTTGTTCGGTGGCTAATGTTTTAAAATGTGCTTCTAGTTCTGTTGACGATTTCATTTTTTGCCCTTGTTCATAATCTGCTAGATATAATTTTGCTAGTTCATCGAAGAAGCAGTGCTTCTTCTCTTCCCATTTAGGCAGGATGGAAGCAGTGTCAATTTCAATTGGCGCAGCAAAGAAAAAGGAGGATTGAGGAATGAAGTCGGTTAATAACTGACAACGCTCTTTCACTAGACCAATCACTTTTACTAAATAACTTGCTTCATGAATTTCAATTTTGGCTGCATCAAAATAAGGTGCAACTAAACTTGCTAAATAAGTATTGTCTGCTTGTTTAATCCATTCTTGGTTAAACCATTTTGCTTTTTCGTAATCAAATTTTGCGCCCCCTTTATGTACTCTATCTAAACTAAATTTTTCGATCAAAGTTGGTAATGAAAATAATTCCTGATCTGTTCCATCATTCCAACCCAACATGGCTAATAAATTGACAAAAGCTTCTGGTAAGAAACCTCTTTCCTTAAATCCAATGGTGGATTCCTTGGTATTTGGATCTGTCCAGTCCATTGCAAAAACAGGGAAGCCTAAACGGTCTCCATCACGCTTACTTAGTTTACCATTTCCGTCAGGCTTTAAGATTAATGGAAGATGTGCCCATTTTGGCATCTGATCCAAACCGAATAAATTTTTCCAAACTAAAATATGAACTGGTGCACTTGGCAACCATTCTTCACCTCTAAATGCATGGGTAATTTTCATTAAAAAGTCATCCACTACCACCGCTAAATGATAAGTCGGCATGCCATCTGCTTTCAACAATACTTTATCGTCCACCATGCTAGTATCAAACTTCACTTCGCCACGAATCAAGTCTTCAAAAATCAATTCCTCTGAATCAGGCATATTAATGCGCACTACATAAGGGGTATTTTCATTGAGTAAACGCGTTACCTCTGAAGCAGGTAAACTCAAAGAATTTTTCATGCCAGTTCTGGTAGCACGATTGTATTGAAAATTAGGAATCTCTTTTCTCTTTGCATCTAAGTCGTCTGCGGTATCAAACGCATAATACGCATTACCTTGTTCTATTAATTGAGATGCATATTGTTTGTACATCGGCTTTCTTTCGCTTTGTCGGTATGGACCATAAGCGCCACCATGGATAGGGCTTTCGTCTGGACTTAATCCACACCATGCAAGGGTGTCTAATATATATTGTTCAGCGCCTGGTACAAAACGAGATTGATCCGTGTCTTCAATTCTTAAAATGAATTGACCATTGTATTTTTTTGCAAATAAATAATTGAATAAAACAGTACGTACACCACCCAAGTGTAAACCACCGGTGGGAGAGGGCGCGAACCTTACTCTTACCTGTTGATCAGCCGAATTTTCCATGAACAGTTTATTTTTACAAAGATAAGTTGCAAACGGGCAAAAGAACCATTTATCTTTGGGTATGTATTTCATTAAAACACCCTTTTGGCTAAGGCTTATTTATAGGTCTTGTATCTGGCGTAAATCCACAGAAGACAGGGTGCTTTATTTAAGTTTCGATGATGGTCCGCATCCAGAAGTCACCCCATTTGTATTAGAACAGTTGGCAATTTATAATGCCCAAGCAACCTTTTTTTGCATTGGTAAAAATGTACAATTGTATCCCGATATCTATGCTGCTTTAACGGAGGCCAATCATACCGTGGGCAACCATACTCAAAACCATATGAATGGATGGGAAAACAATACTGCTAATTATATTGATGACATTCAACAAGCAACTAAATCGATTCGCTCTAATTTATTTAGACCACCTTACGGAAGAATCCGTTTTGCACAAATCAAGGCATTGCGTTCAGATCCTAGTTTACCCCAAGACATTATGATGTGGGATATATTGAGTGGCGATTTTGATACGACAATTTCAGGTGATCAGTGCGCCCAAAATGTGATCCAACATGCGGGGCCAGGGTCCATCATTGTTTTTCATGATAGTGCCAAAGCAATGGATCGATTAAAGGTTGCATTGCCAAAAGTATTGTCGCATTTTAGTCAACTAGGGTATCAATTTAAAGCTTTATAAAAACTCAAAAAAAGGGATAAAAAAGGCCAAGGTAGAAACCTCGGCCTGTATAATCCGTACCCTATAAAAAACAAAGTTTACATCCAAAGAAGGGATGGGTTAGTAATTTTATTCTTAAACGCATAAATAATGGCTTTTAGTATGTTCTTCATTAAAAAAGTCCTTTTTTTGTGCCTCAAACCAGTTGATCATGCAGTTTATTGATACACACGCCCATGTTTATGCCGAGGAATTGACTTCAGATCTTGATTTGATCATGAAAAATGCAGTAGCAGTTGGGGTCAATAAAATAATCATGCCTGCAATTGATAGCACTACTTTAGAAGCGATGTTAAAAGTAGAACAGCAATTCCCAGAGCATTGTATTGCCATGATGGGTTTGCATCCTTGTTATGTGAAGGAAAATTATAAAGAAGAATTAAAGCTGGTGGAGAATTGGATAGGGAAAAGAAAATTCATTGCCATAGGGGAGATTGGGTTAGATTTTTATTGGGATAAAACATTTACTAAGGAACAACATATTGTTTTTGAAATACAAATGCAGTGGGCGTTAGACCTGCAATTACCAATAGCCATTCATACAAGAAACGCGATGGGGGAAACTATAGAAGCTGTAAAGCCTTTTGCAAAAAAAGGATTGCGTGGGGTATTCCATTGTTTTAGTGGCAGCAAGGAATCGGCAGAACAAATTATTGGCATGGGATTTCATTTAGGATTGGGTGGAGTACTCACTTATAAAAATGCAGGTGTGGCAGAAGTAGTCAAAGATATTCCAATGGAATACTTAGTGCTTGAAACCGATGCCCCTTATTTAGCCCCAGTACCTTACAGAGGTAAAACCAATGAGCCTGCTTATATGATTGCAGTGGCTAAGAAATTAGCAGAGATTAAATCCCTGCCTTTGCATGAGATTGCTGCTATAACCACTAGCAATGCGGAGAAACTGTTTGGGTTGCAGTAATCCCTAAAAAACCAATTATTTATTTTACATTTGCAATCCTTAAAGAGAGGTGTCCGAGTGGTTTAAGGAGCACGCTTGGAAAGCGTGTATACGGCAACGTATCGGGGGTTCGAATCCCTTCCTCTCTGCAAAG
>CAIZLI010000123.1 GCA_903933765.1 uncultured Bacteroidota bacterium | reverse complement strand
ATCGTGACAATGCAATTGCACAAAACTGCTTGACAACAATTGCAGAAGCGGTTAAAGCTGGACAGAATATCATGCCACCAGTGATTGCAGCTGTAGAAGCAAACTGTACTTTAGGCGAAATTTCGGATGTGCTTAGAAATATCTTTGGAGAATATCAAGCTTAAAAAATTAAAAAATCTTTCATCATAAAAACCTATCAAATGCGTAAACTATTATTCGCAATGAGCTTATTGATTGCAGGCAATTCAATAGCACAAGAACTTCCAAAAAACTATGCCCAACTTTTAGAAAAAGTAGAGCCTGAGTTAATTCAATGGAGAAGACATTTTCACCAAAATCCTGAACTATCCAATAGAGAATACAATACGGGTAAATACATTGCTGATTTCTTAAAAACATTACCGGGTGTGGAAGTACGCTACCCTGTTGCTAAAACGGGTGTTGTAGCAGTCTTAAAAGGTGGTAAACCGGGAGCAGTAGTGGCATTAAGAGCGGATATAGATGCATTACCAGTATATGAAAGAAACAGTCTACCGTTTGCTTCAAAAGTAACAACAGAGTATGATGGTAAAAAAGTACCTGTGATGCACGCCTGTGGTCATGACTCTCATACATCCATCTTAATGGCTACAGCAAAAGTATTACATGCCATGCAGAAAGACCTTCCTGGAACGGTTGTATTCTTATTTCAACCAGCCGAAGAAGGCGCTCCTGGAACCGAAGAAGGTGGCGCACCATTAATGATTAAAGAAGGCGCATTAGACAATCCAAAAGTGGATGCAGTCTTTGGAATTCATATAAATTCTCAGACCCCAGTTGGTACTTTAAAATACAAAGCTGGTGCATTCATGGCCTCATCTGATTGGTTTACCATTAAAGTAAATGGTAAAGGAAGTCATGGTTCACAACCTTGGGGCGGTATCGACCCTATTGCAGCTTCTGCACAAATTGTGGAGGGCTTACAACATATTGTTAGTAGACAAATGGATTTAACAACAGCACCTGTGGTCATCACGGTAGGTACCATCAATAGTGGTGTTCGTTCTAATATCATTCCTGAAACTGCAGAAATGACTGGTACCATTAGAACTCTTGATAGTAAAATGCAAAAAGAGGTGCATGAACGCATTAAGCATACAGTAAAAACGATTGCTGCTAGTTCTGGTGCAACTGCCGATGTAACCATTGACACTAAAACATTGGTGACTTTCAATGATCCAAATTTGGTGAAGAAAACTTTACCTGCATTAATTAAAGCAGCAGGCGCGGATAATGTATCAGAATCCACTTGGGTTACTGGTGCAGAAGATTTCTCTTTCTTTGGTGAAAAAGCGCCAAGCTTCTTTTTCAATTTAGGTGCATTACCAAAAGGAACTGATCCAAGTAAAGCAGGCCCGCACCATACTCCAGATTTTTATTTAGATGAGTCTGGTTTCATTGTTGGTGTGAAAGCATTCTGTCAATTGGTATTTGATCATTCAAAAACTAAGTAAGCTATTTTGGTGCAGGATAATTTCTTGCACCAAATAATAGGCTTCCAATGCGTACCATCGTACTACCTTTTGAAATGGCTAATGCATAGTCCGAACTCATGCCCATACTCAATGTGTCAAATGAACCATCTGGGAAAGCTCCTTGGGCTTTGTCGAAATAGGATTTTAGCGTAGTAAATTCTTGACTTAATAATGCTTGGTCCTCAGAGAAACTAGCCATACCCATTAAACCTCTAATTCGAATATTGGTATAGCTTGCAATTCTTCCACTCATTAACAATTCATGCAATGCAGGTCCATCAAATCCAAACTTTGTTTCTTCTGTAGCAATATGTACTTGCAATAAACAATCAATGACCCTGTTTTGCTTGACTGCTTGCTTATTAATTTCTTGTAATAATTTTTCTGAATCCACCCCATGAATCATGAATACAAATGGGGCAATGTATTTGACTTTATTAGATTGTAAATGTCCAATAAAATGCCATTGAATATCTTTGGGTAATGCTGCTTCTTTGTCTACCAACTCTTGCACATAGTTTTCTCCAAAAGCACGATGACCTAATGTATATAATTCCATTAAGTCCTCTTTAGGCTTCGTTTTACTCACAGCTATCAATGTGACATGTTGGTCTACTAGTGTAGCTTGTATAGATTGGTAAGCGGAAATATTAACTGGCATAGGCTACAAAGGTAGTCAGAACAAACCAAAATAGCAATCCATTATCGAGTGATAGATCGTCCAATCACCATCTTCTGTATCTCAGAAGTGCCTTCATAGATTTGTGTGATTTTTGCATCACGCATTAGGCGCTCCACATGAAACTCTTTCACAAATCCATATCCACCATGTACTTGTACCGCCTCAGTAGTCACCCACATTGCAGTATCACTTGCGTGTAATTTAGCCATAGCAGCACTCATCACATAGTCCATGTGGTTGTCTTTTTCCCAAGCTGCTTTATAACATAAAAGTCTGGCAGTCTCGATACGAGTCGCCATCTCTGCTAATTTAAATTGAATAGCTTGGTGTTCATGAATTGGTTTACCAAAAGATTTTCTTTCTTTACTGTAAGCCAATGCCAATTCGTATGCACCACTTGCAATACCTAAAGCCTGTGCTGCAATACCAATACGACCACCATTCAAAGTTTTCATTGCAAAATTGAAACCAAAGCCGTCCTCACCTATTCTATTTTCTTTTGGAACAATTACATCCATGAAAGAAATTGAATGTGTATCACTTCCACGAATACCCATTTTATTTTCTTTAGGTCCAACTGTGATACCTGGTGTATTTTTTTCAACGATGAATGCATTGATACCTCTTGATCCCTTAGATGCATCTGTTTGTGCCATCACTAAGTAAACCGATGCTGTAGATCCATTGGTGATCCAGTTTTTAACACCATTCAACACATAATGGTCTCCTTTATCAATCGCACTTGTATGTTGGTGCGTGGCATCACTACCCGCTTCTGGCTCACTTAATAAAAACGCACCTAAATATAATTCGCCATCTTTTTTACCTTGTGCTAAAGGCGTTAAATATTTTTGCTTTTGTGCTTCATTGCCATAATGTTCTAAACCCCAACAGACTAAACTATTATTCACACTTACACTTACGCTCACACTTGAATCCACTTTACTAATTTCTTCCATTGCTAAAACATAGCTAATGGTATCCATACCAGCACCACCATATTCCACTGGCGTCATGATCCCCATAAATCCAAGATCAGCTAATTGTAATAATTGTTCTTTAGGAACCTTTTGGTGTTCATCTCTTTCAATTACACCTGGCAAACACTGTTGTTGTGCAAATTCACGAGCCGCTTTTTGAATCATTAACTGCTCTTCTGATAAACTTAAATCCATGGTAAAATATTTGTTCAAAATTACACTAACAATTGTTAGCAAGCAAACTATTTTGATACAATTTTAAAAATCATAGCACCTAAAAAAAGAGGACAAATTAAACTGTCTTGAAATTGATTAATTTGAAAGTTTTGCTTGAATTAGTTGAGACAAAACAGAACTATCTGCTTGATTCATTAAACGAGAACTGTCTTGTCTAAAGTGACGTTTAAAAGCAAGTATCGCCGCGATACTGTCTTTGGTTTCATAGCCCACTAGACTCAATGCTTGTTTGATCGTCAACCCTGACTGAAGTTGGATGTTTGGATCTGGTTCAAACCAAATACCATAGCCTAAATTAGCTAAGGTTTTCCATGGGAAATTGATATTGGGATCTACTTTACGTCTTGGCGCAATATCACTATGTCCAATAAAATGGTCTACTGGAATTTGGTATTTATTTTTAAGTTGTGCTAGCAATTGTAAAAGACTATTGATTTGCGCTTGTTCAAAAGGCTCAAAACCATTGTTATCTATTTCAATACCTATCGAACTTGAATTAAGATCTGTATTGTTTCCCCAGCTTCCAATCCCTCCATGCCAAGCCCTCATATAATCATTCAGCATATGGTGCACGGTTCCATCCTTACAAATCACATAGTGCGCACTTACTTTTGTTCTTTCTAAAGTAAAAGTTTTCAAGGTTTGCTCACATGAATTTTGTGCAGTATGGTGGATGACTACAAAATTGGGTTTACGTAAATCAAAATTGGTGGTGCCTACCCATTTTTGCGCAAGGGATAATTGATTTTCGGATTGTTTATCAGGAGATAACGACAATTTTTTTGATAACAATTTTGCTTGTCGAATGTATTGACGATTCGTTTTGGCATAAGGGAAACTGCTACATGCATAAACACCAATCAATAGCATCAAAATGGTTAAATATTTTATACGCATCACCCTCATTTAAAAATTTTAAGAATTTATTTAGTGCACCTTTATTTTGTAGATGGTTCTTGTTGACTCAAGCAATGGAAACTTCCTAGCCCCCATATGATATCAGTTGAATCAATGCCTACCACTGTTCTTGTTGGAAAACAATCTTGTATAATGCGCATTGCTTGATCATCCCTATCACAACGAAAAGTTGGCACCACCACATGTGCATTGCTAATATAAAAGTTCGCATAAGAAGCAGGTAGGAACTGGTCTTCGTAAATCACGTCTGCTGGCATCGGTAGTTCAACAATGTTTAATTGTTTGCCGTTGCTTAATCGCATTTGTTGCAATTCTTTTAAATTGTCTTGCAACAAAGTGTAATTTTCAGATGTCTTATTAGATTCCACCACAGTTACCACTGTATCTTCATTCACAAAACGAACTGTATCGTCAATATGTCCATCCGTATCATCTCCAACAATACCTTCGGATACCCATAACACTTGGTCTACGCCATAATAATCGCAAAGGTATTGTTCGATTTGGGCTTGATTCAAATGCGGATTTCTATTTTCATTTAATAAACAACATTTAGAAGTCAATACGGTACCCGCTCCATTGAAATCAACTGACCCGCCTTCCATAATAATATTGGGATAAAACACTGGCAAATTCAAAGCTTCTGCAATCCGCGTTGGAATGACATCATCTAAATCATAAGGAGGATATTTTCCACCCCATGCATTGATATTCCAATCCACAATGGCTTTAGGTGCAGCGGAATGATTCCCAATTAAAAAACTAGGTCCATGATCTCTACACCATGCATCATTGGTGGGATGTATATAAAATTGAACCTTCGATAAATCTACTTTCAGAGCCTCCATCATCTTTGTTGCAGTGGCTTGCATTGTAGCATCTACTACATTGATACAAACTCTCTGTGACAAGGTTAATATCTTGATGAATTCAATATAAGATGGGTAGATACTATCTAATTTCCCCGGCCAGCTAGCTTCTTTATGTGGCCAACTTAACCAAGTCGCATCTTGTCTTGCAAACTCAGCAGGAAAAGTATAGCCCAATGCTTTTGGGGTTGCTCCTTCCAGAATTGCATGTTGTATATTTTGATGCATACTATTGCTCATCGTCTAGGTATCTTTTTGTAATGGGTTCATATGAATCAATTCTGCGATCACGTAAGAACGGCCAATGTGTTCTATAACTATCCGATTTTTCAGTGTCAATATCCACTACTGCAATTTCTTCTTGATCATGAGATGCTTTATACAATAAAGTTCCAAATGGATTACTTACAAAACTGCCTCCCCAAAATTGCATCAAACCGCCTTGTTCTAATCCAACGCGGTTCACACTAATCACTGGAACGCCATTGGCAACTGCATGACTTCTTTGTATCGTTTGCCATGCATTGTATTGTTCTGTATTGGTTGCTTCGTCTTGTGCGGTTGCCCATCCAATAGCTGTAGGATAAAATAACATTTCGGCCCCCATTAAACTTGTAATTCTTGCAGCTTCTGGATACCATTGATCCCAACAGATCAATACACCTATTGTAGCAAATTTAGTTTTGAAAACTTTGTATCCAAGATCACCTGGTGTAAAATAAAATTTTTCATAATAAGCAGGATCATCTGGGATATGCATTTTACGATACTTGCCTAAATAAGTTCCGTCCGCATCCAATACCGCGGTGGTATTATGATATAAGCCTTCTGCTCTTTTCTCAAATAAAGAAGCAATGATTACAATATTTAATTCCTTTGACAACACTGACAATTCATCTGTTGTTTTACCAGGAATGGTTTCGGCTAATTTAAAATTTTCATAGGCTTCTACATCACAGAAATACAATGATGTATACAATTCTTGCAAACAAATAATTTGAGCACCTTGCTTTGCAGCTTCTCTGATTTTTGAGATTGCTTTTGCTTTATTTACTGCTACATCTGCCGTACAAGACATTTGTACTAAACCCACTTTTACGATTGCCATATTGCGTCTTTTAAAAGTATTTATTAAGTTGTCTTATGAATTAATCCATCAAAACTATGTATACCAAGCATCTTCTCAGAAATAAAACCTTCTGCATAGGCTACACCAATTTGTTGCCCAAACTCTTTGGCACGTCCTTTTATGAATTCTAAGAAAGAATCACTAGAAATAAAAGTATTCGGCTCATTTGAATTTGGATTATAAAATTGTGAAGCATGCGCCATAATAGATTCCATCTTCTTATCCATGAAAGCACTTATGTCCACTACAAAACTAGGTTGTAAATTTCTGGATTGTATATAATGAAACACCTGTTTTGGTTTCCAAGCTGTTTGTGCAACGCCGTTGTATGTTGTTTGAATTTTATTTAATCCAGCTAAAAATGCAGCATCAGCTACTAGTTTAGCTCCTTTACCATGATCTGGATGACGGTCTTCAGGCGCATTGCATAAAATAATTTCGGGTTGGTATTTTCTGATCACTTCAATGATGCTTATTTGATGTGCTTGGTCATTTACAAAAAAACCATCTTTCATCCCTAAGTTTTCTCTAATAGTTGCACCCATCAACTCCCCCGCCAAGGATGCTTCCTTTAATCTATCCGCCACCGTTCCTCTTGTGCCCAATTCTCCTTGAGTGAGATCGATGATGCCAATTTTTTTACCTTCCGCTACGGCAGCAAACAAAGTGCCCCCACATCCTAATTCCACATCATCTGGATGTGCACCAAAGGCCAATATATCTAATTTCTGCATAGTCTATTATTTAGCATTTCCGAGAGGACAAAGGTAAGTATTGAACAGTAAAGATGCGCAGATTGTAGCCTGAAACAAAAAACCCTCTCCAATTTGAAATTGGAAAGGGTTGATAAAATTAATTGCTTTAATTTATTTTGCTTTTGCGTAACGCTTGTTGAACTTATCGATACGACCAGCAGTATCTACTAACATGTTCTTACCAGTGTAGAAAGGGTGAGATGTGTTTGAAATCTCCAATTTAATTACTGGATACTCATTACCGTCTTCCCATTTGATGGTTTCCTTGGTGTTTGCAGTAGACTTACCTAAAAAAGAAGTGTTGTTACTCATGTCTTTGAAGACAACGAAACGATACGCTTCTGGATGGATACCTTGTTTCATATGATGATTTTTAAGGCTGCACGGTTTTTGCCGTGACAATTATAAAATAGGTTGCAAAAGTAGGCTAAAATGCTATTTTAGCCAAATTTTTAGGGTTTGATCTCCCAAAAACTGGCATTTAGCCTACTTCATATTGATATATTGTAAGGGAACGCCGAAATTTTCAGTCCTACAAGCAGCAATCACTTCCTGTAAATCATCAATTTTCTTACCTGTTACCCTGATAATATCGTCCATTATGGCTGTTTGCACCTTTAAACCCTTGTCTTTGATGTACTTAGAGATCTTTTTGGCATCTTCTTGCTTTAAGCCGTTTCTTACAGGCACATCCTGCTTAAAGATCTTTCCACTTGGTTGTGGGGTTTTTGTCAAATCAAATGCGTTGGCATCTATCCCTTGTTTGATAGACCTGCTTAAAAGCACATCTACAATTTGTTGCAATTTCATCTCGGAATCAGACTCTAATTTAATCATGTAGTCTTTTTTATTTAGATCAATGACAACATGAATTCCTTTGAAATCAAAACGATTGGTGATTTCTTTTTTCACCACATTCACAGCATTGTCTAATATTTGAACGTCTACTGTACTTGCGATATCAAATGATGGCATAATGAAAATTTAAAGTTGAATAAAAATCGATTTGTATATGAAAATGAATAAATTATTTAAGCTTGTTTTTTTGGAAACCAAGTTTTTGATTTGACTAAAAACAGCAAACCAATTATGATCAAAATTACGGAAATCAATTCGGCCTGAGTTGGTTGAAATGGTAAAAAATCATATTTGTTGTTCACCCTAATCTTTTCAATCAAAAATCTTTCTCCACCAGCAAAAATTAAATAAATACCTGTTAGGATTCCTGGTTGAGTCACTTTCTTACGGAAACTCCACATGATGGCAAACAAAATGAACATCATGATGATCTCATAGAGTGCAGTTGGATAAACTGGTAAAGGCAACTGATTACAATATGCACCAACACATCCTGGAATAGCCACCCCTTCGTTCACCACATTGTGTGGATATTGATAGGCCCATGCCCAATCTGGTATCCACCCAAAAGGTTTTGGATTTGTATTTACGATTCCCCAATCACCATCACCACTAATTTGACAACCAATTCTGCCGGCTGCATAAGCAAATAACATGGTTGGTGCCATCGCATCTGCAAAATGAATCACTGAGATTTTTTCCTTTTTTAAATAATAGATAATCGCAATGGTCGCTAAAATTAAGCCTCCAAAAAAGGTCAATCCACTAAATGAAATAAGGGAACCAATAGGGTCTCTACTAAACTCTTCTAGGTTTTCTAAATTATGAAAAATCTTTGCACCTAGGAAGCCCCAAAGTGCCGCTTTCAATACAATATCACCTACTCTATCCTGCGGCCACACTTGTACAGTGCGGGTTTCAGGCTTTGTCATTTTAACTTTATCCTTTTCCTTCCATTTCAAATAGACCATAATAGCAGCAACTAAAATACCCGCACCCATACTGCCTTCTAAGGATAAAATAAAAGCCTGTGTATTATTTAAAGCGTCTGCAATAATAAATGCACCAATAAGTTTATATCCAAATATAAATCCAAAAAATCCAGCACTTAATAATTCACCCGTGGTTGCTGGCGCGCCAATGATTTCTTTTTCTTCGCTATAAGTAAACTCTCCTAAAGCAGCTTTTCTTTTTAATTCTAAATACAAGACGTATCCAGATGCCACAAATGCCATCGCCACAAAAAAGCCAAATGAATTCACCAATTTTAATGCATTGAGTTCAATTCCAAAAAGGTCTTTGATTAGATAAAATAAGTTAGGATACATAGTCTTAATTAAGTACTGCAAAGTAAGTGATTATTAGCAAAAAAAATGGCCACACTAGAAAGTGCGGCCGTAATTACTAACCCATCTAAAAACAAAAAGCGTTCAATATATTTATTAATTGCAATGTTCGTTGAACAAAGAAATTAAGTGCTGTGCGATCACTTGAGCAGGGCTTCCTTCAATCTGATGTCTTTCTACCATACTTACCAATTTGCCGTCTTTGAACAAAGCAATAGCTGGTGAAGAAGGTGGATAAGGCATATGTAATGCTCTTACCTGATTGACTGCCTCGATATCGAATCCTGCAAATGCTGTTGTGATATGATCTGGTTTTTTTGTTGCATTAGCTACAGCCATCAAGACACCTGGTCTACAAGCTCCAGCAGCACAACCACAAACCGAATTAATAACAACCATTGTTGTACCATTGGTATTTACCACATTTGAAACTTCAGCCGCTGTTGTTAAGTCTGTGAATCCATTATCAACTAATTCAGCTTTCATTGGTAATACAATCTCTGCAGGGTACATATCTTCTACTATTTGACTCAAAATTAGGGATTTTAAAAATCACTTACAAATTTGTTTTCGAGCCATTATGGCAGTTAACAATTAAATAACAGGACGTTATGACGTATAAAAATGCGAAAAGGGAACATTTTACCTCAAATAACCCAGTATTTTTAACATGGACTGAGCAGATTGTTCTTTTGCATACACCCAATCAACCAATTTACCCGTCTTCTCATCCATTTCTACAATGACGTGTTTTGGTGATGGAATAAGGCAATGTTTGATCCCTCCGTAGCCACTAATTTGATCTTGATAAGCACCTGTATGGAAGAAACCAACATACAATGGTTCTTTGTTTTCTTCTTCCTTATCATCCATGGTGTCATCTTTTAATTTAGGTAAGAATACCTCGTTAATATGTTCCTCTGAATCATAATAATCATGACTATCACATGTGATACCTCCAAGCACCACCCTTTGATAATCATTTTCCCATTTATTCACTGGAAGCATCAAGAATTTTTCTCCAATACCCCATGTATCTGGAAGTGTCGTGATGAAGGATGAATCAATCATATACCAGCACTCTCTGTCGTTTTGTTTTTTCTCAGCAAGCACTTTATAAATATGCGCCATGCTCTCGCCCACCGTATAGCTTCCAAATTCAGTATAGATATTTGGCATTGGTACTTTTGCCTTTTTACATGCTTTCTTAATATTAGACACAATCTCGTTGATGATGAATTGATAATCATATTCAAAACCAAGTGAGTGCTTGATTGGGAAACCACCACCAATATTGATAGAATCTAATTCAGGACAGATCTTTTTTAATTGACAATAAAGGTTGATGATCTTATTCAACTCTGACCAATAATAGATATCATCCTTGATCCCTTTGTTTAAAAAGATATGCAACATCTTTAATTGAAACTTATCTTCATACCCTTCAATCTCGTCCACATAAAACTCTAAAATGTCTTTTGCACGAATACCTAAGCGAGACGTATAGAAAGGAAAACTAGGCTCTTCCTCGGCAGCAACACGAATACCTAATTTAAAAGGTACTTTTGCATTGCGCTTATAAAATTGTAACTCTTCTACGTTATCTAATATAGGAATCACATTTTTGAAGCCTGTATTGATCAATTTTGTAATCCTACTCGTATATGTTTTTTGCTTATACCCATTACAGATGATAAAAATATCTTTATTTATTTTTCTTCTCTTGTACAATTGATTGATGATCTCAATATCATATGCAAATGAAGTTTCTAAATGTACATTATGCGATAATGCTTCTTCTACTATGAAAGAAAAGTGGGAACTTTTTGTACAATAACAATAAAAATACTCCCCCTCGTATTTATGTTTTTTGAAAGCATCCGCGAACATCTTTTTTGCCTTGTTAATTTGCATCCCAATTTTTGGCAAATAAGTCAGCTTTAAAGGCGTACCATGTTTTTCGATAATCGATTTTAAATCGAGCCCATTAAATTCTAGGTAACCGTTTTCATTTTTGTTGAATCCTTCTTGAGGGAAATGGAAAGTTTGTTTTACCAGAGAAGTGTAGGTATTGTTCATGGATGTAGCTGGGGTTACTTGTTAATTTGATTTTACAAAAATAGTTGTTTGAATGGATATTAGGGTTGCTTTTTTACAGTTGGTCATAAAAAAACCGCTCCAAGAATTGGAGCGGTTTTTAATCTATTTTGAGCAGCAATTAAGCTTTCACTGATTGTACAATCTTTTTGAAAGTTTCAGGCTCATTCATTGCCATATCAGCCAATACTTTACGGTTCAAATCAGAACCTTTCTTAGCTAATAAATTAATGAACTGGCTATAAGTCATTCCT
>CAIZLI010000122.1 GCA_903933765.1 uncultured Bacteroidota bacterium | reverse complement strand
TTTGATAGTTTAGAAAAAGCGAGTGAAGCAGTGAGCGCTATTTTTAGAGCAGGTATTACACCAAGTGCCATGGAGCTGATGGAAATTGAATCTATTAAATTAGCGAGCAAATTATGTGAGAGCACAGCAATATCCATTACAGATAACTTAGCGGCACATTTAATTATAGAAGTAGATGGCAATGATAAAGATGTATTAATGAAGGATATGGAAGCCATTGCTGATGTTTTGACCAATTTCGAAGTGGGTGAATTGTATTTTGCAGATGATGCCCAACAAAAAACTGAACTTTGGAAAATACGCCGAAAAGCCAATGAAGCATCGGTAGCAGCAGGTTATACCATCGAAGAAGATACCGTGGTACCTAGAGCCGAATTACCCAAATTAATAAAAGGCGTGAAAGCATTGGCCGCTGAGAATGGATTTAAAGTAGTTTCTTATGGACATGCTGGAGATGGTAATTTACATGTGAGAATTAACCACCCTTTGTACAAAAAAAGTTACGAAAACGAAGTAATACAAGACATCCTATTTAAAATATTCGAATTAGTAAAATCCCTTGGAGGAACCATTAGTGGAGAACATGGCATTGGTTTAATTCAAAAATCGTTTATGCCAGTGATGTTTGATCCTATCACCATGGAATTAATGAAGGGTATTAAAAAAGTGTTCGATCCGAATCATATTTTAAATGCAGGTAAAATATTTGATTCTAAATAATGAAAAAGAAATTTATATACCTGATCCTAATTGCTTTGAGTAATTGCATTATAGCGAATGCGCAAGATGTTGTGAAGACGATGCCATCTATGAATGTAAACCCAATTTTTATTGGAGGTAATTTAGTAATTGGTGGTGGTGCTGGTTCATTTCAACTTGGACTCAATCCCGAAATGTATAAGCGTGTCAACGATTATGTGGATATTGGTGCTGCTACCAATTTGTTTTTTCAATCTTTTAATCCAACAATTAGCAATGGACTACCTGGCGTATCGTCTAGAAGTTTCCAATTAGGTGCTGGGGCATTTACAAGGATCTGGCCACTTGAAAAGTTTTTCATACAAATACAACCAGAATACAATTATACTTGGAGCAGGTTCAAAGACAGGGGCACAGAAGGTATCAATGCGGGCGCTTCAAGAAGTATCCGTTTTGGAGCTGAGAGTTTGTTAGCTGGTATTGGATATGGAACTAGATCAGAAAATGGGATGACCTATTTTAGTGTCATGATTGATTTATTTAAAAATCCAAACTCCCCCTACAGAGATGGATACAACAGAGCAGATCCAATTATTAGAGCAGGATTTGCATTCCCTATTTTAAGCGCTAAGAAAAAACAGCCTTAATTTCTTCAAGTGTTGTACAAACATGCAGACGATACCTACTGCGTTCGTATAAAAAATCTTCTTCTTCCATTCTATTGATCATCGCAACCAAAGGATCATAAAATCCCTCAAAATTATATAAGACTATTTTTTTATCATGAATGCTTAAATTATTCCAAACGAGCATTTCAAAAAGTTCATCGAATGTACCCAAGCCACCAGGTAGTACAATAGCAGCATCTCCCTTTTCGTATAAAAGTAATTTTCTTTCATGCATCGTCTCGGTTACAATTAATTCTGTTAACCCTTTATGTTGTGCCTCCCATTCTAATAATAATTTTGGCATAATTCCAATCACGCTCCCTCCATTGTCCAAGCAGCCATTCGCAACCGCACCCATTAATCCTTTATTGCCTCCGCCATAAACGAGTTCTATATTTTCTTGGGCTAATAGATTTCCTAAATGAGTCGCGGCTTTCAAAAAACTAGGATTATTGCCCGATTTTGATCCACAGAAAACAGTAAGGGACTTTATTTTCATGAAAACTATTTTTATCCTCGAATATAGAAGTATTTTAGCAAAATATTTCAAAGATTCTCTTTACATTGCCATATCAAAATGTCAATCAATTCACTATGAGCGCAACCACCCTTTTTATATTCGTCATCCTTTACTTTTTAGTGTTATTAGGCGTAGCTAAAATCACTGGCAAGAACAGTAATAACATGTCTTTTTTTATTGGCAATAAAAATAGCAATTGGATGTTGGTGGCCTTTGGGATGATTGGTACTTCTTTAAGCGGCGTTACATTTGTGAGTGTACCTGGTGCAGTAGGGAAAGATGCTTTTCATTATTTACAAATCACATTGGGTTATTTAATTGGTTATTTAGCGATTGCTTATGTATTACTACCCATTTATTATAAATTAAATTTGACTTCAATTTATAATTATTTAGAAGGCAGATTAGGTTTCAGTGCATACAAAACAGGGGCCTCCTTTTTTATTCTTTCAAGAACATTAGGGGCAACAGCTAGATTGTATTTAGTAGTCAAAATTTTGCAATACTTTATTCTTGATAATATGCATGTGCCTTTTTGGACTACTACAGTCGTTATTTTAGTCATGATCTTATTGTACACTTATGAAGGTGGTGTTAAAACAATTGTTTGGACCGATACATTGCAGACATCAGGGATGTTAATGGGCTTAATTATATGCAGCATCTACATCTTATCCGAACTTGATTTGAATGTAATACAAGGATTGACTGCTATGCAAAACCAAGCGCTTGCAGGAAATCCATCTAAGCATTTAGCTGATGTATTTAGTATGGACGTGAATAGTAAATCCTTTTTCTTGAAGCAAATTATTGGTGGTGCATTTGTCACTTTAACCATGACTGGATTGGATCAAGAAATGATGCAAAAAAATATCTCAGTAAAAAATCTTAAGGATGCGCAAAAAAATATGGTGACCATTGGTTTTACTATGTTGATTGCAATTAGTTTATTCCTTTATTTAGGTGGTTTATTACATTTATATGCAGCTCAAAATAATATCACTGCAACAGGTGATGATTTATTCCCTACGCTGGCCTTAAACCATATGCCTCCATATTTATCCATTATTTTTATTCTTGCATTAATCTCTGCCCTATTCCCAAGTGCAGATGGTGCCATCACAGCTTTAACTTCTAGTTTCTGTATTGATATATTAGGATTACAAAGAAATAAAAACTTGACCGAGGCAGAACAAAAAAAGATAAGACAAAGAACCCATTTAACTTTTGCATTGATTTTTTTAATCATGGTCATGGTATTCAAATGGATAGACAATAAGAGTACCATTGATTTATTATTGAAAATCGCCTCTTATACCTATGGTCCATTATTAGGCCTGTTTGCGTTTGGAATCTTGACAAAAAGAAGCTTAAACAATACACTTGTGCCAGTCATTTGTGTTTTGGCGCCAATCCTTTGTTTGGTACTTGACTATTACCAAGCACAATTATTTGGAGATTTCAGGATTGGTCAAGAACTATTGATCATCAACGGAGGAATAACTTTTATAGGATTATGGCTTATTTCAAGTGCTAATAGCAAAAAAAATTAGACATTTGCAGCATGGATTTTATTCAACAAGCTGCCAACGACTATGTAGCGCATTATAGTGATGCCACACCGGCCTATTTAAGGCCTATGTACGAGCAAACTTTGCTAAGCCATCCTCATGCACATTTACAAAGCAATTGGAACCAAGGGGGCTTTTTAAGCTTTTTTAGTAAGCTGATGGCACCTCAAACTATTTTAGAAATTGGCACATTCACCGGCTTTAGCACATTATGCTTGGCTGAGGGATTAACTGCCACAGGGACTTTAGATACCATTGAACTTAGAGCAGAAGACGCAAATGCAGCGAGAGTACATTTTAATGCAAGTGCAAAAGGACAGCAAATTATCTCCCATATTGGAGATGCTAAAAATATCCTTCCTACCCTTCATAAGCAATGGGATTTAGTTTTTATTGACGCAGACAAAACTGGTTATATTGAATACGTTAATTTAGTACTGCCTATGCTTTCGGATAAAGGCGTGATCATTGCAGACAATGTATTGTTTCACGGACAAGTATTTGAAGAACAAATAACAGGCAAAAACGCTTTAGCAATCCATGCTTTCAATGAATATATTTTAGCACATAAAGGCATTGAAAAAATTATGTTGACTGTTAGAGACGGATTAACCTTGATTAGAAAAAAATAATATGAAGCAACCTATACTTTTGATATTGGTTTTATGCATGATCGTCCAAATAGGATGGACACAAAACAATGCAACAACTATCGCTTATATCGCGCAGTTTAAAACAATTGCGATGAAGGAAATGAAAAGAACTGGGGTACCCGCTTCGATCACCCTTGCTCAAGCAATTCTTGAATCCAATAGTGGTGAAAGCAACCTGGCAAAAAACCATAATAACCACTTTGGTATCAAATGCAAATCGGATTGGACAGGCGCCAAAGCGTATCAAGATGATGATGCAAAACAAGAATGTTTTAGGGCCTATGATGCAGCTGAGCTATCCTTTAAAGACCATTCTAATTTTTTAAAGAATAGACCTAATTATGTGGATTTGTTTTTACTTGACCCTGTAGATGATACTGCATGGGCCTATGGACTTAAGAAAGCTGGGTATGCTACTGCATCGGACTATCCTAAAAAATTATTAAAAATCATCGACGATTACGAATTGGCACAATACAATTTCCCAGAGCTAGAAAATGAAATTGAAACGGAAGAAGCACCCGTAAAAAAGGTTGTTGTTGATACACCAGTAAATAAAGTGCTTGTTGACACGCCTATTAAAAAGGAGCTTACTGATACACCGGTTACTAAGGTTGTTGTTGATACGCCAGTAAAAAGTTTGAATAAGCCTGTTGGTATTGCTCAAATGAATCCCACAGATAATTTGGCGCCATTGCCCACAAAGGCATTGCCTAAAAAAATATTGCCTTCACAAACATTGCCTGCTCCTCAAAAAGACACCATTCAAAAAGATACCATTAAAAAGGAAGTCATTACAGTTGTTCAAACAACTCAAAAAGAACCTGTTAAAATAGATTCAACTAAGGCTTCTACAATTGCGCAACCTGTTGCAACCAAAAAGCCTTCATACAATTATCCCGAAGGACAATTTAGAATCAATCAAGTGCCAGTGATACTTGGAAAAGAAAAAATGTCTTTTATAGAGATCGCACTTAAATACAAAGTACCATTGTATAAATTATTTGAATACAATGATATTAAAGCTTCGAATCTTTTGGAAAGCGACCAATTGATTTTCCTTGCTCCAAAAAAGAAAGCAGGTGCTGCCTCATTTCATATTGTAAAATACAATACTAGTTTACAAGAAATTAGTCAACTAGAAGGCGTTCAATTGAGTCTATTAAAATTATACAATCCTCAATTAGTGGAACCTTTAAAAGAAGGCACACAAGTAATATTATTTAATAAAAAGAAATAACATGTCTACCATTCAAGTTCTAGATAAAACATTTGAACCTTATTTAAAGGAAGCAGCCATTCAAGAAAAAATTACCGAACTAGCAGCGCAATTAAATAAAGACTATGCAGGGAAGCGTCCGCTATTTTTATCCATTCTAAATGGCTCATTCTTATTTACCGCTGACCTATTCAAGCAAATCACCATAGAGGCAGAGGTAAGCTTTATTAAATTAGCATCCTATAAAGGCACGAGTTCAACAGGCAATGTGATTACAGCAATAGGATTAGATATCAATGTAAAAGACAGACATATCGTTATATTAGAGGATATTATTGACACAGGCAAAACTTTACATCACTATCTTCCACAATTAGATAGCATGCAACCCGCATCTGTAAAAATTGCAGTATTGCTCAATAAAAAAGAGGCTTTGCAGTTCCCAGTTCAAGTCCATTATACTTGTTTTGATATTCCCAATAAGTTCGTAGTGGGTTATGGATTAGATTATGACGGATTAGGCCGAAACAGTAAAGACATCTATCAATTAAAAGCTTAAATAAAAAAAGGGACAATTAAAATTGTCCCTTTTTTTATGATCTTATATTTTATTACTTAAATGCTTCTTTTACTTTATCGTAAAAACTTTTATCCCCTTTGACAGGTTTTGGTTTAAAGTTTTCACTTTCTTGCATTTTATTCAAAGCGATTTTTTCTTCTTCACTTACTTCTTGTGGTGTCCAAATATTCACATGGATCAATTGATCTCCTTTTGCATAGCCCTGCACTTCTGGGAATCCTTTTCCTTTCAATCTAAATATCTTACCACTTTGTGTACCTGCTGGTATTTTAATTTTTGCACGACCATCAATCGTTGGCACTTCTACATTCGTACCAAAAATGGCGTCTGGAATCGTGATGTATAAATCAAAAGAGACATTCAATCCATCTCTATGTAAGAATTCGTGTTGCTCTTCCTCAATCATGATGATTAAATCTCCTGAAGCCCCACCACGTTCACCCGCATTCCCCTTGCCTGACATACTTAATTGCATGCCGTCTTGCACACCTGCTGGAATATCAATTGATATAGTTTCTTCGCCATATACCCTTCCCTCACCCTTACATGCCGTACATTTTGCAGTCACGGTACTTCCTTCACCATTACATGTTGGACAGGTATTCACAGTTTGCATTTGACCTAAAAAAGTATTGGTCACTTTTCTCACTTGACCAGAACCCTTACAGGTACCACAATTTTGAATACTTGATTTATCTTTTGCACCATTACCACCACAAGTTGTACAAAGCACATGCTTTTTTACTTTTACTTGCTTATTCACACCATTCGCAATCTCTTCGAAATTCAGTTTTAATTTAATCCTAAGGTTACTTCCTCTTTGACCTCTTGCTTTTGCACCACCTCTTGAACGGCTTTGTCCACCACCAAAAAATCCGCCAAACATATCATCCCCAAACACATCACCAAACTGGCTAAAGATATCATTCATGTCCATTCCGCCACCACCATATCCACCACCACCGCCTGTGCCTGGTCCAAATGCTTGATGTCCAAAACGATCGTATTTCGCTTTCTTGTCTGCATCACTTAAAATTTCGTAGGCTTCTGCTGCTTCTTTAAATTTTTCTTCTGCAGCTTTATCACCTGGATTTCTATCCGGATGAAATTGCATCGCAACTTTACGGTAAGCTTTTTTTATTTCATCTGCAGACGAAGACTTGCTCACACCTAATATTTCGTAAAAATCTCTTTTTGACATACTGCTTTGTTTATTTGCCTACTACCACTTTTGCAAAACGAATAATTTTATCATTCAAATAATAGCCCTTGGTTACCTCATCAATCACCTTGCCTTTTTTTGAAGCATCCGGCACAGGCACTTCTGTAATGGCTTCATGTAATTCAACATCAAATGTTTGATCAATACTTTCCATTGCCTTTAAACCTTTTGCATGAAGGGTAGTTCTGATTTTATTAAATACCAATTGGATGCCTTCTTTTTGAACAGCGATATCGTCTGATTCATTCAATTGCTTTTCTGCACGATCACAGTCGTCCATGACGTCCAAAAGCGAAACAATCACATCCTTCCCGGCGGTCTGGATCAAGTCTACTCTTTCCTTTGCCGTTCTTCTTTTGAAGTTTTCAAATTCTGCCATTAAACGTAAATATTTATCCTTTTGGTCTGCCAAATCTGCCTTCAATTGATCTATTTCACTCAAAGGTGCTTCCTCGGTTTCTGGGGCTGTTTCTGCTCCATTTTCGGTATCTACGATTGGTTCTTGACTTAATTGCTCTTTATCTTCCATAATTGACTATTTGTACTCTATTGGACGCAAATATATTGCCAAAGCAATAAAAGAGCAAAATTGACATAAAAGGGGCTTAAAATGAACAAGTTGTCACTTAATCTGTCCCTATCTTTGACAAATGACAAAGGTTTACCTAAATAAGCGCATTACCCCAAGAATTGCCATGGGGCATCCATGGATTTATAACAACGAAGTAGACCGTATCGCTGGCACAGTGGCTCCAGGGGATATCGTAGAAGTCTATTATTTTGACGGACAATTAGCAGGTCGAGGCTATATCAACCCAGGATCTCAAATCATTATCCGATTATTGACTCGAAAGAGAGAAAATATTGATGCGGCATTTTTCCATCAAAAAATTAGTGAAGCATGGGCCTATCGTCAACAATTGGGCTACACCGAAAATTGTAGATTGGTCTTTGGAGAAGCAGATGGATTGCCTGCATTGATTATAGATAAATTCAATGATTATTTTGTTTTACAAACTTTATCATTAGGAATAGAGCAATGGAAAACTGCCATAGTAGATGCGATCAATACCATCTTTAAACCAAAAGGTATTTATGAAAGGAACGATGTACCTGTTAGAGAACTAGAAGGATTAGAACAGAAGAAGGATTTTTTATCCGACCCTTTTCAAACAGAAATCATCATTCAAGAAAATGGGTTAAATTTTTATGTAGACATTGAGCATGGACAAAAAACCGGTTATTTTTTAGACCAACAAGACAACCGTCGCGCTATTCAACATATTGTGAAAGGTGCAGATGTTTTAGGCGCATTTACATATACGGGAACATTTGAAATACATGCTGCACATTACGGCGCAAAATCTGTTTTAGGTATTGATATTTCTGAAAATGCAGTGGCCCAAGCCAACAGAAATGCGGCGTTAAATAAATTAGATCATATTGTGAAATTTGAAGCCATGAATGCTTTTGATGTCCTAAAAAACTGGGGCAAAGAAGGCAGGAAATATGATGTGGTGATGTTGGATCCACCTGCTTTTACAAAAAGTAGAAGTAGTATCGAAAAAGCAGTCACAGGTTATAAAGAGATTAATTTAAGGGGGATGAAAATGATCAACAACGGAGGCTTCTTAGTGACTTCTAGTTGTACGAACCTTGTAAGTCCAGAACTATTCTTAGATACCATTTATATGGCTGCAAAAGACGCCAAGAAAAGGATTAGACAAGTCACTTATCAATCACAGTCAAGCGACCACCCTATTATATGGGGCATGGAGAACACGCATTATTTAAAATTCTTGATTGTAGAAGTTTGTGATAGATAAAAATATTCTATAAAGCCCTAACAATTAGCAAAAAGCCCTCCAATAAATTGGAGGGCTTTTAAAATCATCAATGAACTTCTTGCGTTTTTTATATTCTATAAAAAAACTAGCAGGAACCAAAAATGGTCCCGATAAATCGGGACCATTTTAAAATCATTAGACAGCATAGTGTTAATTTTATATTTTATAAAAATTAACACGAAGCGACGTTTCAGTTCAATGAATTCAATGTAGTTTGAATTGCCTCAAAATTAGGCAAGTCACCAGGCGTAGGACAAATTTCTGCATATTGTACCACTCCATTTGCGTCAAGCACAAAAGCTGCACGTTTGCTTACTCCTTGCATTTCAAAAGCAGGGAAAGTTTCATACAATACTTCAAATGCTGTTGCTGCTGC
>CAIZLI010000121.1 GCA_903933765.1 uncultured Bacteroidota bacterium | reverse complement strand
TTCGGCAAGTAATTAAAAGCATTAAACATGGACATAAATAAAATATTAACCGCCGATTTTCTTGATATCCTTTTCGAAGGCAAGAATAAAGCTTATGGCGCTTATGAATTACGTAAAACGTATGATAAGCGTTTGAGAAACGGTCTTTTGGGCATGATCCTTGTGACGGTGTTATTGTCTGTTGGTGCGATTGTATCAAACTCAATAAAGGATGATAAAGTAGAAGTGGTTGCTGTAGATTTATCTTTAGAGAATATAGATCAAGATGAAAAAAAGCCTGAACCACCTCCACCTCCACCACCAAAACAAGAACCTCCAAAGGTAGAAGTGACCAAGTTCACACCTCCGAAAATTGTAAAAGACGAGGAAGTGAAAGAAGAAGACGAAATCAAGGAAGTAGAGAAATTGGAGGAAACCAAGATCAGTACATTTAACCAAGAGGGTACCAAAGACGATGGATTGGTTGCACCTGTTGAGCAAAGTACTGGTGCTGTGGAAGCTCCAAAAGACGAAGACTATGATAAGTTATTTACTTCGGTTCAAATCCAAGCTGAGTTCCCTGGTGGACAAAGCGGATGGGTGAGATACCTAGAGCGTACTTTGAATAGAGACTTACCTGTTGAAAATGGGGCACCTACTGGAAAATACGCTGTAACAGTTTCTTTTATCGTATCAAAAGATGGTTCAATTTCTGATGTAAAAGCAGAGAATGATCCTGGTTATGGTACAAAAGAAGAAGCAGTTCGTGTAATTCAAAGAGGACCAAAATGGAAACCAGCTGTTCAAAATGGACGTAATGTAATTTACAGACAAAGACAAGCAATTGTTTTCATGGTATCTGAAGACTAAGATTCAAACAGATTCAATATAAAAAGGCTCCCAATTGGGAGCCTTTTTTGTGTAATTTTGCATCCATGCAAAGCACATTAAGCAACTGGAATGACACGATTGTAGCACTCGCTACAGCACCTGGATTAGGCGCCATAGCGGTGATAAGACTGAGTGGACCAGAAGCAATTCAAATTGTCAATGCAGTATTTGAAAAAAAGGATTTAACCAAGCAGGCTTCACATACCGTGCATGTTGGAAAATTAATGGACAAGGGCTTAGTACTAGACGAAGTTGTAGCAAGTATTTATAGAGCGCCTAAGTCCTATACTGGAGAAGAAGTAGTAGAAATTTCATGTCACGGTTCGCCATTTATACAAGATTCAATTTTACAATTGATGATCGAAAAAGGTGCTCGAATGGCCAAGCCCGGAGAATTTACACAACGTGCTTTCTTAAATGCAAAATTAGATTTAACACAAGCCGAAGCGGTAGCAGATTTAATTGCAAGCAATACCGAGGCAGCAAGAAAAACTGCATTGCATAATTTAAAAGGCGGCTTCTCGAATGACCTGCAGTTAATGCGTGAAAAATTAATTAAGTTCTCTGCGTTGATAGAATTAGAATTAGATTTTTCTCAAGAAGATGTTGCTTTTGCAAATAAAAAAGAACTAGAAAACTTAGTGCATCAATTGCAATTAAGAACCCAAGAATTATACGATTCATTTAAATTAGGCAATGCCATCAAAAATGGGGTGCAAGTGGCTATTGTTGGAAAACCCAATGCAGGAAAATCTACTTTATTAAATGCTTTATTAAATGAAAATCGTGCTTTGGTGAGTGATATTCCTGGCACTACTAGAGACACGGTCGAAGAGTATATCAATATCCAAGGTGTTTTATATAAATTAATTGACACCGCAGGCATCAGAATGCAAACAGATGATTCGATTGAGCAAATGGGTATTGAAAAAAGTAGAGAAAAAATTCAAGAAGCAGATATTGTGATTGCATTATTTGATGCAAGTAATCATTCCATATCCGCCATTCAAGCATGGCAGTCCGATATTGGTGTTGCAATGGATAAATTAATTTTAGTAGGCAATAAAATAGACCTTGCTTTAGATCAATCCATTCAAACAGATCCTGATTTTAAAGAAGTCTTATTTATATCTGCTAAAAACAAAGAAAATATTGCTGCATTAGAAAATGCGTTGAATCAAAAAGTGGTGGGGGATGGATTGAATAAAGAAGGCACCATTGTGACCAATGCAAGGCATGTGGCTTCTCTAAAAAAATTAATGCTCGCTTTAAATGACATAGAAACAGGATTGATTCAAAATGTAACAGGTGACTTATTGGCGTTGGATATTCGTCAAGCATTACATTACTTAGGAACAATCACGGGGGAAATTACCAACGAAGATCAATTGGATTTTATTTTTTCTAAATTTTGTATTGGAAAGTAAACTTGCTTACATAGATTCACCTTCTACAAATTTTGCATCTACAGTAAGTTCAGACAAGGTCTTTCCACCTTTAATATTTGCGAGCATTTGCACAAATGCTAATTTGCCTAATTCATAACCGCTGGTCTCTACATAACTAATTACAGGATGGTATAAACTTGGAATAAATCCATTGCTAATACTAATGACACCAATCTCTTTTGGAACTTTTATATTATGCGCTTGAATGGATTTCATGACACCAATTAAAATTTCATCCGTCATAGCAAACACGGTATCAAATTTTTGTGATTTATTAAAATGTTTATCAAATGCAGCTTCTGCTTCTGCAGAGCTATGGGTGTTGATATAAGTGCAATGTGTTTTAGCGGCATACTTTTCCATGAATTGTTGAAAAGCTTGTTTTCGTTTTTGACTGATGGATAAAGCAGGATCACCAAAAATCGCTAACACACGTTTAGCGCCTCTTTCAATAATTTTTTCTGCAGCTATGATGGCACATCTTTCATCAGCCATGCGCACTTTAGTGTATTTATTATCTTTAGGAACAATATCAAAAAAGACAACAGGAATAGCCCTGTCACTCATTTTTTCATAGACTTCTAAATTTTGTGTGTGGGCAGATAAACATGCAAAAACACCAGACACTCTATTTTGTCTAAAAATTTTTAAGTTATTCAATTCGTTTTCGGTGTTGTTGCTTGATTGCAAAATCATCAATGCATAACCGTTTTTTCTACTTTCTTCTTCTATAGCAGCAATAAAACTATCGTAAAATAAATTCGCAATAGCAGGAACAATCACGCCAAAAATTTTACTACTCTGCGTTCTTAATTGAATGGCATACGCATTAGGCTCATAGTCAAGACTATTTGCAAGTGCATGTACTTTCTCTTTTGTGGCGGTTGAAATATCTGGATGGTCTTTCAATGCCCTAGATACTGTGGAAATACTGAGCTGTAATTGTTGGGCCAATAATTTGAGGGTCGTGTTCATCATAACCTGAAAGCTTTACAAAGTTCAAATTAAGGAAAATTAACACAAAATTTACCGCAAACGTTTGCATAAATGAACTATTTTTTTAATATAGAACCATTTCTAAAAGGACGGAATGGGGTGCTTAATGGCCAAAAAATCAAGCTATTGTTGATTCTTATGCGATTTACAGTGTTTAAATTTTGATGAAAAACAAACATTTGTCATCCATCCCGCCAAAAAGTTAAAAATTATTTAACAAAAAAGATGTTTCATATCAAAAATGTGTATTTTGTAACCGCTTATTAAACCAATAAACTGCCAATTATGAATTTTTCAAAAATTGTTAAGTCCTCTTTTGTAGGACTGTTTCTTGGCTTGCTTGCATTAAATGCACAAGCGCAGAACAAAACAGTTACAGGTAAGGTGTTAGATGCAAAAGATGGTTCTCCAATCGCAGCAGCTTCTGTTGTTGCTAAAGGAACTTCTACAGGCGCAAAAACAGCGGCTGATGGAACTTTTGCTATCACAGTACCTTCTTCTGTAACAAAATTAGTTGTTTCAACTGTAGGCTACTCTTCTAGAGAAGTAAATGCAGAAGGAAACGTAACAGTATCATTAAACCAAACAAGTGAGCAATTGAATGAAGTTGTTGTTGTTGGTTATGGTACTCGTAAAGTAAAAGATGCGACTGGTGCGGTTGTTTCTTTGGGTGAAAAATCTTTTAACAAAGGGATTATTTCTTCTCCAGAGCAATTGTTACAAGGTCGTGTTGCTGGTGTGAATGTTACAACAAATTCTGGTGAGCCAGGAGGTGCTGTAAACGTGACTATCAGAGGTACT
>CAIZLI010000120.1 GCA_903933765.1 uncultured Bacteroidota bacterium | reverse complement strand
GAAACCTTTTTTTCTGAGCCTTTCTGCAAAATGATCTTGTACTTCTGGTTCGCCATGTACAATATACACTTGTTTAACATCCCCTGGATTTTGACAAGCCAAAAACTGCATCAAGTCCTCATAATCACCATGTGCACTCATGCTTCTGATAGACCCTATTTTACACCTTACTTCAAATGGTTCGCCATAGATGCGAACTTCGGTAGCACCATTCATTAAACGTCCGCCAAGGGATCTTGGTTCACAATACCCCACCATTAAAATGGTGTTTTTGGCGCTACTTATATTATTTTTGATATGATGTTTTACCCTGCCGGCATCTGCCATACCTGATGCAGAAATAATCACTTTTGGATGCATGTCCTCATTCAATGCCTTACTCTCATGTACCGATTTGATATATCGCAAGCCTTCAAAATCAAATGGATCATCGTCTACTTCTAAAATTCTTTGAATTTTTTTATTATAATATTTAGGAAATTTTTTGAGCATTTCTGTGGCTTCCATACTCAAAGGACTATCTACATAGATGGGTATATGCGGCAAACGCTTTTCAAGTGAAAGCTGATTGAGTTCAAATAAAATTTCCTGGGTTCTGCCAACACTAAATGCAGGAATGATTAAGTTGCCTTTTTGTTCTACACAGGTTTGTTGTATCCATTTTAGCAAGTCGTCGGGCGTGGTATGGATCAAGTCATGTAATTTGTTTCCATAAGTGCTTTCAATAAGTATATAATCTGCAGGCGGAAATTTTGCTGGTGACCTTAAGATCATATCTCGATACCTACCAATATCGCCACTAAAAGTCAGGGTTTGTATTGTATTATTTTCTTTGATCTTTAAATTCACTGCAGCACTTCCAATAATATGTCCAGCTTCAGTAAACAACACCTCTACATTTTCAGAAATGGTATAAGGCTTATCGTATTCAACGCTTTGCAACATGGGAAGCAATAAATTCACGTCATCCATGGTGTATAAGGGTTCTATTTGAGGCATCCCTTCTCTTGTCAATCTTTTATTTTTATATTTAGCGTCATCTCTTTGGATCATCGCAGAGTCTTCAAGTAAAATTTCAGTCAAGGCTTTGGTCGCTGGTGTACAATAAATCTTTCCCCTAAATCCCTCTGCCGCTAATTTTGGTAATAGCCCAGTATGGTCTATATGTGCATGGGATAAAATAACAAAGTCGACTGTCTTTGCATCAAAGCCAAACGCTGCATTATACGAATCTGTATCTCTTCCTAATCCCTGAAATAAGCCACAGTCTAATAAAAAATTTTCGCCATTGGCTAATTGAACTAAATGTTTTGAACCGGTCACTGTTCGAGCAGCCCCGTGAAAACTTATTTTCATACGATTGGATTTACACTAAAGTTACTACTATAATGCGATGGCAGCAATGATATAATCTGCAATTAAAATAAGGATACAACTAACAACGACAGACTTCGTACCAGATTTTCCAATTTCCAATGCCCCACCTTTTACATAGTATCCATAAAACGAAGGAACAGTGCTAATAATAATTGCGAAAATAAACGATTTGTAAAAACTAATATTGATATAATACACCACAAAATCTTTTCGAATACCCGTGATAAAAATTTCGGCAGGAACTACATTGGTCCAGTTACCCACTAAATAACCACCCCAGATACCAGTGACTGCAGAAATCCCCACCAACATTGGAACAGTCGTAATGGCACCTAGTATTTTTGGAAGAATTAAATAGTTTTTGGTATTGATCCCCATGATTTCTAATGCGTCTATTTGCTCACTAACACGCATATTGCCTAATTCACTGGCGATCTTGCTGCCTACCACGCCTGCAAGCACGATACATAAAAAAGTAGGTGCAAATTCTAATAAAATACTATCCCTAACGATGATACCTATCGTTGATAAAGGCACCAATGGACTAACTAATTGAGAAGCTGTTTGCACTGTCGTTACAGCACCTAGGAAAAAAGAAATAATGACTACAATGGGTAAAGACCCAATACCAATATCCACGCATTGCCTGATATACTCCTTCCAAAACATGTGTTTGTTTTCGGTCACAGTAAACATGCCTTTGAGCATCAATAAATACTTACCAAAAAGGGTAAAAAAATCCATGGGTATATTTTAACTATTTCTTTTTCTTCTTCAATTTCTTCCACCAGCTTGTTCTTTCAACTTCTGTTGTCGTGTCTATTCTTGTTTTCAATTGCGCATCTACCACTGCTACTGTAGCCATATTGATGATATTATGCACACTTGATCCTAATTGCAACACATTCACTGGTTTTTTCATCCCTAATAAAATTGGACCTATCACATCGATTCCACCAATCTCTTTCAATAAATGATAAGCAATATTACCTGCTGTCAAATTTGGAAAAATTAAAACGTTCACATCGGCATCCACTAAATCACTAAATGGATAATTCTCTTTCAATATATCTTTATTAAATGCAAGCATACCCTGCATTTCACCATCCACAATTAATGAAGGATTTTTTTGCTTTACAATTTTAGAAGCTTCTGCGACCAATCTTGCTTCTGGCGTGTCACTACTTCCAAAGTTTGAATAACTCAACATGGCGACACGCGGCTCCATATTGAAATTCCTTACTTCTTTAGCGACTAATAAAGTAATATCGGCCAACTCTTCGGCAGTTGGACTAATGTTCACCGTCGTATCTGCTAAAAACAATGGCCCTTTCTTTGTTAAAAGGATATACATTCCAGCAATCTTTTTCACACCTTCATCCACGCCAATAATTTGCAATGCTGGCTTGATGCCGTCTGCATAATTACGTGTCAACCCAGACAACATGGAATCTGCTTCGCCTGTTTCCACCATCATCGCCCCGAAATAATTTTGCGTACGCATTAATTTTGCGCTCTCATATTTATTGATGCCCTTGCGTTGTCTTTTTTGGAACAACAATGAACCAAAGAACTCACGCTTCGCTTCCATTGCATCGCTTCTTACATCTATGATTGGTAAATCATCAATGTCGATATTATTTTCTGCGGCAATATTTTTAATACGGGCTTCATCCCCCAATAGGATTGGGTAAGCAATACCGTCATCATAGATAATACTAGCTGCTTTTAAAATTTTAATGTTTTCTGCATCTGCAAATACCAAACGCTTTGGATCACGTCGTGCTTTATTGCTAATTAAACGTATCATTTGATTGTCTAATCCTAAACGTTTATTTAAACTCAACTCGTATTCGGCCCAATTAGTAATGGATTGTTGTGCAACACCAGATGCTACTGCCGCTTTTGCCACTGCCGGAGCCACTGTACTCAATAACCTTGGGTCCAATGGTTTTGGAATGATGTATTCAGGGCCAAAAGATAAATTGGTTTG
>CAIZLI010000119.1 GCA_903933765.1 uncultured Bacteroidota bacterium | reverse complement strand
TTTGTAAAAGCAGAAATCATTTCTTGGTTCAGAATTCAAGAGATGTTTCGCTTACAAAGTTTCCATATGTTTGGCGTCATTGGAACTGCAGTAGTGGTAGGGGCTATTTCGGTTTTCTTGATCAAGAAATTCAATGTCAAAACAATTCATGGAGAAGTGATCAAAATTGCAGATAAGACATTTAACAAAGGTCAAATTTATGGAGGTTTATTATTTGGATTTGGCTGGGCCATTACTGGTGCTTGTCCTGGACCTTTATTTGCGCATATTGGTGCTGGATTCTATGCTATATTAGTTGTAATTCTAAGTGCCATTGCTGGTACTTGGACCTATGGTTATTTTCAAGAAAAACTACCACACTAACCCGTTAGTTTTACAATATTTAAAAAAAGGCCTCGAATTTCGAGGCCTTTTTTTATTGAGTCTTTGATTACTATTATTTATCAACTTATTTTTTAATCCACTCGAAACTGTTTCTATGGAGTACAATCCAGCCATTTTTTTCCATCTTCTTCATTAATCTACTTATGACTTCTCTTGAACTATTTAAATCAGTAGCAATTTCTTGGTGGGTTAATTTAATGGAAGGGCCGAATTTCTCAACCTGCTTCTTTAAATAAAATTCCAAACGCTCATCCATATTTTTAAAAGCAACTTCATTCACAGTTTTTAATAATTCCTCATATCGAGTACGATAAGTTTTAATTACAAAATAGTGCCAGCTCTTAAATTCACTTAACCACTTGTCCATAAAACTAATTGGAATAGAAATCAAAGTCACATCCGTCATGGCTTTTGCCAATACTTGACTTTGTTCTGCCTGAAAGCTACAAACCATCGATACGGCACAAGCTTGGCCTGGTGAAATATAATACATAAAATATTCGTCTCCCTCCTCGTCTTCCTGATACAATTTAACGGTACCTTCTATCACCATCATAGTAGAACGAATATTTTGACCCACTTTTAATAACGAAGTGCCTGCTGGTACTTCTTTGATTTCTGCATGCTCTAAAATTGCATCATACAATCCCTCTTCTAAGTTGGGAAACAATATTTTTAATTCCGGCTTTGTTATCATACTGCAATTTAAGCCATTTTGTTTTTTCTAAGCTTATAAATTAAAGTAAACAATACAGTTGAAATTAATACGCCAATTCCCAATGCAGTTAAACTGGCCAATATGGGTGCTGCAGGACCTTGTGCATTGTAAATACCCCATAAAGCCCAAGCAACAACTAAAGTAAAAGAAACTACTTGAAATTTTTTTACCATCAGCACAGCAAGTACAATTGCAATTAAAATCATGACTGCACTCCAATAAACAGGCGCAATGTTCCATGCAGTCCATTTATAAGCAACCAATAAAGCCGTGATATTGGCAATGGTGGCAACAGAGATCCACCCTAAGTATACTATAAATGGCGTTTGTAAAATGAATCGCTGAGTCAAACTTAAATCAAGGGCCATTGTTTTAGTTTTCAAAAACAATTGAATCAGTGTGCTTAAAAATAATAACATGATCAGCACGGATAATTCAATTTGTAAATAATGCCAAGCAACTATCCAAGACATGTTAAAGACGCAAGTCAATAAAAAATAAGGATTGATGCGCTCAATAAACCTATATGCTTTGGGATATGCTTGGCGTTGAATTGAATAATAAGTATATCCAATAGTATAAGCTAACAACAATAAATAAATCACACCCCAAATAGAAAATGTAAAACCTGCTGGTACAAATGTATTGGGATAAAATGCAGAAATCTGGCCAGTATTGTATCCATTGATGGGTAAAATATTGGCCAGTGCATTCACTGCAATCACACCAGCAAAGAGCAACCAGGTGACAATTATTTTCATTTTAAATACTTGTTGAACCAATTGATATGTGCATTATGACGATGCACGATATAACTTGGTACGCGTATGCCGTGATTTTGATTTGGATAGATGATCAATTCAGTTGGAATACCTTCTGATTTAAATGCTTGATACATTTGTTCTGCACCAATCACAGGCACATTAAAATCTGCCTGACTTGCCATGAATAAAACAGGTGCTTTAATCTCCTTTACTTTATAGAATGGATAGGACAATGCCTCATATTTTTTAGGATTCTCCCAAGGCTTGCCTAATTCATCTTCATATTGCGAAATGTATTGATCAGATCCATAGACCGACATCATGAGTGAACTTCCAGCGCCGCTTACGCCAGCTTTAAAGCGCTTATCGGTTGCTATCGTGTAATTCGTTAAAATACCGCCATAGCTCCATCCTGCAATACCTAGTCTATTTGGATCCACAATACCTTCTTTGATTAAATAATCTGCAGCACCAACAATGTCTTTCACTTCCTTATTGCCCCAGTCAGCATAAATAGCATTGGTAAATGCCACACCTCTTCCGCTACTTCCTCTATAATTAACTGTTGCAACAGCATAACCAGCAGCAGCATAGATTCTGGAGGTCATATCAAAAGCATAATCATCTTGCGCGACAGGACCACCATGAATAAATAAAATCAATGGTAAATTTTTTGCTCCACTGTCTGGTAAATGTAAAATACTTGATACGATTGTGCCATCAGATGAAGTAGACTGAAAACCTTTGTGGTATCCTTTTTTTAAACTTGCTACAAAAGCATCTTGCAAGTGGGTCAACCTCTTGGTTGATTTATTTTGATAAGTATAAATTTCATTTGGGGTTTCTAAATTAGCAAATAGCAAAACCATATCACCCTTATCATTCCTATCCATCGAACTATACACCCCCATTTCATTAGTTAATAAAGTTGGCTGTTGAGTTTGAATATTAAATTGTACGAGGTTTTGTTTTCTATCATCTTCAATTAAAGATAAAATGGACTGACCATCTACGGACCAAGCAATAGAAGAGAATGCACGATCATAATTTTTTGAAACAATTGATATAGTTTTTGATTTAAGATCATAAATACCTAATTGTGTAATGTCATACATGTCGAAATTTCTTTCTGAACTAGATTGTAAAAATGCAATTTTAGAATTATCTGGGCTA
>CAIZLI010000118.1 GCA_903933765.1 uncultured Bacteroidota bacterium | reverse complement strand
GGATTGGTCGAAAGAATTGCATCAAAGGATGACAGAAGAGTCAACTTAGTGTATTTAACTGATGCCGCGAAACCCTTACAGGAAGCGACTTACAACATTGCCAATCAAACAATGAACGAAGCATTACAAGGTATTAGTAAAGAAGAAATAGAAATAGTGAAAAGTGTTTTTCAACGCGTATACGAGAATAGTAAATAATTAAATTATATTTTATGGCAACTACAATCCAAGGTGGAGAATGGATCATTAAGGAAGTGAAAGCAGAAGACGTTTTCATTCCAGAAGAATTCAACGAAGAGCAATTGATGGTACGTGACATGTGTAGCCAATTTTTGGATACCGAAGTGTTACCAGTGGTAGAAAGAATGGACAAATTAGAACCAGGTTTGATGCCAGGTTTATTAGAAAAAGCAGGCGAACAGGGCTTATTAGGGGTTTCTGTACCAGAACAATACGGCGGGATGGGGAAGGACTTCATTACGTCCACCATTGTAGCAGAATACCTTGGAGGAGGTTATTCATTCTCTGTTGCCAACGCTGCACACACAGGCATTGGTACCCTACCCATTTTATATTTTGGTACCGAAGCACAAAGAGCAAAATATGTACCCAAATTAGCAAGTGGTGCATTCAAAGGTTCTTACGGATTAACCGAACCAAATAGTGGATCAGATGCATTGAGTGCAAAGACCACTGCAAAATTATCTTCAGATGGCAAACATTATTTATTGAATGGACAAAAGTGTTGGATCACCAATGGTGGATTCGCAGATATCTATACCGTGTTTGCAAAAATAGATGGCGAGCAATTTACTGCATTCATTGTAGAACGCGGCATGGAAGGATTTACACTTGGTCAAGAAGAACATAAAATGGGTATCAAAGGATCTTCTACTGTACAATTGTATTTTCAGGATTGTAAAGTGCCAGTAGAAAATGTGTTAGGAGAAATTGGAAGAGGACATATCATCGCATTCAATATTTTAAACATTGGAAGATTAAAATTAGGTGCAGCCACCATTGGTGGTGCAAGAAGGGCATTGAGCACAACAGTGAAATATGCCAAAGCAAGAGAGCAGTTTAAATTACCAATTGTAAAATTTGGTGCCATCAGACATAAGTTAGCCGAAATGGCAATTCGTTTATGGGTAGGTGAAGCAGCATTGTATAGAGTGGCAAAAAATATTGACGAAAAAGAACACGAATTATTAGCAGCAGGCAAGGATTTATCAGCAGCATTATTAGGAGGTGCCGAAGAATATGCGATTGAGTGCGCTATCTTAAAAGTATTTGGATCAGAGGTGTTGGATTTTGTAGTGGACGAAGGAGTACAAATACACGGGGGAAATGGTTACAGTGACGAGTATGAAATTTCAAGAGCATATCGTGATAGTAGAATCAATAGAATCTATGAAGGCACCAATGAAATCAACCGTTTGCTGACAGTAGACATGGTGTTGAAAAGAGCGATGAAGGGCCAATTAGATTTAATGGGACCAGCAATGGGTGTGCAAAAAGAATTAATGAGTATCCCAGATTTTGGAAACGAAAATGATGCACCATTTGCCAAAGAGCATCAAGCGATTGATAATTTTAAGAAATGTTTTTTGATGGTGGCTGGTGCAGCAGTTCAAAAATTAATGATGACCTTAAGCAAGGAACAAGAGATTCT
>CAIZLI010000117.1 GCA_903933765.1 uncultured Bacteroidota bacterium | reverse complement strand
GTAATTATACCTTACAGTCCCATTTTTTTAATGTTTTTTTCTATCAAACGTTGAAAAAAGGTCTTTTATTGCTAAAATGTTGATTTTTAACCCTTTTTATCTCCTAAGAATAGTATTCTGCTCTTAATTCTTGCACCCTTTTATCCTCCATATACTCGTCAAAGGTCATTAGTCGGTCGATGATGCCTTTTGGCGTTAATTCGATCACACGGTTGGCCACAGTTTGCATAAAAGTGTGGTCATGTGAGGTCATTAAGACGATTCCAGGGAAATTCTGACAGCCTTCGTTGAATGCTTGGATACTTTCCAGGTCTAAGTGGTTGGTTGGTTGATCCAAAATGGTCACATTGGGATTTTGTAACATCATTTTGCTCACCATACAACGCACTTTTTCTCCCCCACTTAACACATCCGATTTCTTCATTACATCATCTCCACTGAACAACATTTTTCCTAAAAATCCACGAATAAATGGTTCATCGGCATCCGTTACATGTGAAGGCACAAATTGTCTTAACCAATCCATTAAAGTCAATGGCTTTGTAAATTCTTCGTTATGCTCCATAGGTAAATATGCTTTTGTAATGGTTGTACCCCATTCAAAACTGCCGCTATCGGCCTGACCTGATCCATTGATGATCTCAAAGAAATAAGTAATCGCTAAAGCATCCTTACTTAAAAAAGCAATCTTATCATTTTTACTTACAGAGAACGTAACGTCCTTAAATAAGATACGACCATCTACTGTTTTTTGTAATTTTTCGACATTTAAAATTTGATTCCCCACTTCGCGTAATGGCTGAAAGATAATACCAGGGTACTTTCTATTGGATGGCTCAATTTCTTCGATCGTTAATTTCTCCAATGCTTTTTTACGAGATGTGGCTTGTTTACTCTTACTTGCATTCGCAGAGAAACGCGCAATGAAATCTAATAAAGCAGCACGTTTTTCTTCGTTCTTTTTATTCTTATCAGACATTTGACGTGCCATCAATTGAGAGGACTCGTACCAGAATGAATAGTTACCAGTAAATGTTTTGATTTTTGAACGATCCACATCCGATACATGTGTACAAACCGTATCTAAAAAGTGACGATCGTGACTCACCACCAATACAATGTTTTCGTAGTCTGCTAAAAAGTTTTCCAACCAACCAATTGTTTCAATGTCCAAACCGTTGGTAGGCTCATCCAATAATAAAATATCAGGATTCCCAAACAAAGACTGCGCCAACAACACACGCAATTTATAATTACTCGGAATGTCTTTCATTAGGGATTGGTGCATGTCTTCCTTCACACCTAAATCACTTAATAAACTTGCAGCATTGCTCTCTGCTTCATATCCACCCATTTCTCCAAATTCTCCTTCTAATTCACCTGCTCTTAATCCGTCTGCTTCTGTAAAATCTTCTTTCGCATACAAAGCATCTTTTTCATGCATCACTTCCCACATACGCTTGTGGCCCTGCATCACAGTACTTAATACGGTTTGTTCATCAAATTCAAATTGATTCTGCTTTAAGAAGGACATACGCTCACCTGGCGTGATTTCAACAGATCCTTTATTTGGTTCAATCTCTCCACTTAATATTTTTAAGAAAGTAGATTT
>CAIZLI010000116.1 GCA_903933765.1 uncultured Bacteroidota bacterium | reverse complement strand
TGGTTTGATGATAAGTTTGGAAGATTGAATACCGAAGAGAAGGGTTTATACCTTGGTACTTTCGAAGACGAAAAATTAATCGTTATTTATAATGATGGTAATTACGAGGTGACTGATACGGAATTGACACAAAGGTTTGATCCTGAGAAAGTCATTTTTATGGAGAAATTTAACCCATTGAAAGTGATCACAGCTGTTTATTTAGATAAAGAAAAATTACAGTTCAATATCAAGCGATTTAAAATTGAAACAACAACCCTTAAAACGCCATTTTCGTTTATTAAAGAAGGCAATGGCAATTATGTAGCTGCTGTGACAACACATGTTGAACCAATCTTAGTGGTAGAATCAGGCAAAGGGACACAACTCAGAAAAGCTAAGTTCAAAGTAAGTAAGATGGTAGATGTGATGGGCTCTAAAGCGGTGGGTACCAAACTAGTTGATTTTAGTAAATCCATCGAAATGCAATGGGAAAATAAAGTAGCCATCAAAGATCCTAACGACGAACAGCCAGAATTGTTCTAATTTTATATAAAACAAGTATATGTCAACCATCAATGTAGGTCAATTCAATTTAATGCGCGTAGACCGAAAAGTGGATTTTGGTTTTTATATGGACAATGGAGCCGAAGGGATTTTGTTACCAAAACGATTTGTGCCTTCTGGTTTACAAGTGGATGATACCATTAGTGTATTTGTGTACCATGACTCAGACAATCGATTAATTGCCACCACACAAGAGCCATTTGCCGTTGTTGGAGATATTGCTGCTTTAAAAGTGGTTGCCATTACGAATCAGGGTGCATTTTTGGATTGGGGCTTAATGAAGGATTTATTTGTGCCAGTATCGCAACAATTATCAAGCATGCGTTTGGGTGGAAAATATTTGGTCAAGCTTTATTTAGACAAACAAACAGGCAGGGTTGCTGCAACAGAAAAAATTGATAATCAAATTAGCAATGATATCCTTACTGTGAAAGAAGGAGAAAAAGTTAAATTACAAGTATACCGTGAATCCGATATTGGCTATGTGGTGATTGTGAATCAAGTGCATCAAGGATTGGTTTATAAAAATGAAGTTTTTACACATTTGCATATTGGTCAAATGATTGATGAAGGTTTTGTAAAAAAAATTAGAGAAGATAATAAGTTGGATATTGGTATAGGAAAACAAGGTGTTGAAAAACTAGATGATGATCAACTTAAATTGATACAGTTATTAAAATTGCATAAAGGGTTTTTGCCCTATCATGACAAATCCTCACCCGAAGACATTTATGCTTTTTTCGGCATCAGTAAAAAAGCATTCAAAATGAATGTAGGGATCTTGTATAAAGCAAAAAAAATTACAATAGAAGATGGGGGCATTCGCTTAATGCCAGAAGCACCTGCAACAACAGAAACAAAAGAAGTATCATAACAAACTAATTTTATTCGTATGTCTAGAGAAGTATTTATTGTAGCCGCTGTTAGAACACCAATCGGATCCTTTGGGGGGTCTTTAAAAAGTTTAACTGCAACACAATTAGGTGCAGTTGCTATTAAAGGGGCAATGGACAAAATTCAATTGGATCTTAATTTAGTGGACGAAGTATATATGGGTTCTGTTATTCAAGCAGGATTGGGCCAAGCACCAGCAAGACAAGCCGCTAAATTAGCTGGTTTGCCTGATAAAGTGATTTGTACAACCATTAATAAAGTATGTGCTAGTGGCATGAAATCTATTGCATTGGCTGCTCAAAATATTCTTTTAGGGGATGCAGAGATTGTGGTGGCTGGCGGTATGGAAAGTATGAGCAATGTGCCATTCTATAATATGCATCAACGTTGGGGTAATAAATATGGAGATACTACTTTGTTAGATGGTCTGGCTAAAGATGGTTTAGTAGATGTATATGATCAAGTAGCGATGGGCAATTTTGCCGATTTATGTGCTACTGAACATCAAATTTCTAGAGAAGCACAAGATGCATTTGCAATTGGTAGTTATACAAAATCTCAGGCTTCTATTGAGAAAGGATTATTTGTGAATGAAATTATTCCAGTTGTAATTCCTCAAAGAAAAGGTGACCCAATCACTATTGCAAAGGACGAAGAACCTTTCAATGTGAAGTTTGATAAAATTGCAGGTTTAAATCCAGCTTTTAGTAAAGGTGGAACAGTCACAGCCGCGAATGCAAGTACCATGAATGATGGTGCAGCTGCAATCATTTTAATGAGTGGTGAAAAGATGAAAGCATTGGGTTTAAAACCATTGGCTAAAATAACGAGTTATGCAGATGCAGCACATGATCCAAAATGGTTTACCACTGCGCCATCTTTAGCTTTACCTAAGGCCCTAAAAAAAGCCAATTTAACTTCAGACGATATTAGTTTTTTTGAATTCAACGAAGCTTTCTCTGTGGTTGGTGTGGTGAATACTAATTTATTAAATTTGGATCCAACCAAAGTAAATATAAGGGGAGGTGCTGTTTCACTGGGACATCCGCTTGGATGTAGTGGTGCAAGAATCATTGTTACATTAACGCATATTCTGCAAGACCATCAAGCAAAATATGGTGCTGCAGCTATTTGTAATGGAGGCGGAGGAGCGAGTGCAATGGTTATAGAAAGGATATAAGCTCGTCCATCATAATGCCATAGTGGCTCTCATCATAGATACACTCACCATCCTTAATCAAAATCACTTGTGGTGATTCATGGTGCACTTGAAAGAATGTGGCTATTTCATTAGAAATTGTCCTAAAATTCAAGAGATCTAGATAGTGAAAATCAACGTTTAAAGGCGATTCTGCGCGTTCAAATCGATCTAAAGCCATCCTGCTAATACTGCATGTGGTACTATGTTTAAAGATTACCTGTGGAGTGGTAAAGGACGCTGCTTTAATTTGTTCTAATTGTTCTACCGAGTTGATTGGATGCCAATTCATTTAAACTGATTTAAGGTGCAAAATTACACCATTCTTTTGAAGTATTTTAACCTTAAACTGTTATTTTAAGTAGCATATTGATTAACTTCGGTTTATAAATATCCCTATGCGTTTACAACTTTCCCAGCCCATCTGTTTCATCGATTTAGAAACCACCGGAGTCAATGTCAGCACTGATAAAATTGTTGAAATTGCTATTGTAAAAATCATGCCAGATGGTTCAAAATCAGTGAAACGTAAGTTGATTCATCCAGAAATGCCTATACCAGCTGCTACTACAGCAGTCCATGGAATAACAGATGAAATGGTAAAAGATGCGCCTACCTTTAAACAAGTAGCCAATGAGATTAAGCAATTTTTAGAAGGGGCCGATTTAGCAGGATATAATAGCAATCGTTTTGACATCCCCATGTTAAATGAAGAATTTTTAAGAGCAGGAATTTCTGTTGACATTGAAGCCAGAAAATTACTAGATGTCCAGAAAGTGTTCCATATGATGGAACAACGTACCCTAACTGCCGCCTATAAGTTTTATTGCGATAAAAGTTTGGAAGATGCACATACTGCAGAGGCAGATGCAACGGCAACCTGGGAGGTATTAGAGGCACAATTAGAACGATATCCAGTCATCGGCAATACAGTTGAATCCATTGTGAAATTTACTGGAGAAGATCAAATTGTCGATTTTGCCCGAAGATTTATCATGGAAAATGGTGTTGAAGTTTTCAATTTTGGCAAACACAAGGGGAAACCCGTTACCCAGGTATTAAAAGAGGAACCTCAATACTATGATTGGATGATGAAAGGGGATTTCGCTTTACACACCAAACAGAAGCTAACAGAGATTTTAAATAGAACCATTTTAAATAAATAATTTATATTTAAACCTTAAAAAGGTAAACAATACCATATCCCCCCAATAAAAAGTGAAGAAAATTGTCATCATACCAACTTTTAATGAAAAGGAAAATATTGCAGCAATCATACATGCAGTCATTGTTCTTGGCAATCAATACCATGTTTTAGTGGTGGATGATGGTTCTCCAGATGGGACAGCCAATATTGTTAAGGAGTTAATGCAAGCGCATCCTGATAAAATTTTTATCCAAGAAAGAAAAGGGAAGCTAGGTTTAGGTACAGCCTATATACACGGTTTTAAATGGGCTTTAGACAATCAGTATGACTATATATTTGAAATGGATGCCGACTTCTCACACAATCCATTAGATTTAGATAGGTTATTAGCAGCATGTGAAAATGGTGCTGATCTTGCTATTGGTAGTAGGTATGTAAAAGGCGGTGCAACAGAAAATTGGCCATTAGACAGATTGATCTATTCTAAAGGTGGTTCACTTTATACACGAACTATCACAGGTATACCGGTGAAAGATCCCACAGCTGGATTCATTTGTTATAAGCGTAAAGTACTTGCATCAATGCAATTGGACCATATTCAATTTATAGGATACGCATTTCAAATCGAAATGAAATTTGCGGCATGGCGATTAGGTTTTAAATTAAAAGAAGTGCCTATTACATTTATCGATAGAAAAATTGGGGTAAGCAAGATGTCAAAAGGTATCATCAAAGAAGCTGTGCTCGGCGTACTAAGTATGCAGTGGCAATCTTTTACAGGTCGTTTTATCAAACAAATTAAGCGTGAGCAGTCTTAAGCGATCATTCATACAATTACATGTATTTGTTTTTTTAGCTGGACTAACAGCACCCTTAGGCAATTTGATTCAATTGAATGGTTTATACTTGGTATTTTATAGAATGTTATTAACTGTTCTTGCTTTAGTTCCAATTTACTTATTACATCAATCGCCTAATCATGTTACATTAAAAGATAAAGTAAGATTGATGTTAATTGGCGTTTTGATTGCTATCCATTGGGTATGTTTTTATGGAAGTATCAAATTGGCCAATGTTTCTGTTGCATTGGTATGTATTTCATGTGTCGGACTTTTTACTGCAATACTTGAACCATTCATATTCAAAACTAAATTCATATGGAGCGAATTATTGATAGGTTTACTTAGCCTGATTGGGATTTTATGTATTTTTCAATTTGATATTCAGTTTAGAACAGGTATTTTGGTAGGCTTGATTTCCTCTTTATTTGCATCCATTTTTACCATTTACAATAAAAGATTAACTACTCAATATTCCACTCAAACCATCCAAACTTTTGAGATGCTAGGTGGTTTAGGTTTTCTAACTATTGTCATATTAGGGATCAAAAATTATCAGCATTCAAATTTCATTGTACCTACACAGTCTGACTGGTTCTGGCTTATTATATTGTCTATGGTTTGTACTGTATTGGCTAATTATTTGATGCTCAGTGCACTCAAGAAAATTAGTGCCTTTACCCTGAATGTATCACTCAATTTAGAGCCAGTATATGGGATCATCATTGCCATTATATTGTTTCAAGAACATAAGCAAATGGGCATGGGATTTTATATTGGTATGAGTTTAATTGCCATATCTGTCCTGCTTCAAATGCTTCGTGTTTTGCGTCAGCAAAAAACAAAATAGATCCCTATTTGATTAAAACTTATCGTAAATTAGGTACTCAAATAAACCTATATGAAGCGAATTGTTTACTCTATTTTCTTGCTATTATTATCAATCAATAGTCAAGCACAAAAAAAACCTTTAGATCATACCGTATATGACCAATGGCAGTCTATAAGAGAGGTCTTATTGTCTAATGATGGCAATTGGATGTCCTATACAGTTGCCCCACAAGAAGGGGATAATATATTGTATGTAAAGCATCTTAAAACAAATCAAACAATTATTATTGAAAGAGGCGCACAAGCAAAGTTTTCAGAAAACAATGCTTTTTTAATTGCTAAGATCAAACCTAAATTTGATGAAACCAGGAAGGCTAAGATTGGCAAGAAAAAACCAGAGGAAATGCCTAAAGATAGTTTGGTTATATTGACATTAGCCACTGGTAATCTCAATAAAATACCAGCAGTTAAAAGTTTTCAAATTCCTGAACTTGGAAATGATATCATTGCTTATTTAAGTGATCCAAAAACAGATATCAAAAAAGAAGGGGCACAGCTATTTTTTAGAGACTTAAATTCAGGCCAAGAAAGGGTTTTTAATAATATTACAGAGTATGCTATACATCCTAAAGGCGAAGGTCTAATGATGTATCAAGTCAAGACTAAATTAAATGATGCCAAGATTCTTTTAGCTTCTATTGCAGATACCAACTTAAAAACTATTAACAGTCGTTTTTACACAGCAACAAATTTTACTTGGGACGAAGAAGGCAAACAATTAGCTTATTTAATTGAAAGAGATAGTACAGACAAATCATTGCAAAAAAATTATACCCTTGCTTATTTTACGCATGAAATGGATTCGGCCAAATTTGTGATGAACAGAACAGATGTCCTAATGCCAAATCAATATACCATTGGTGGAGATAAGAAAATTAATTTTAGTAAGACTGGCGCTTTATTAAGTTTTGGTGTACAACCTATCTTGCCTGTGAAGGATACAAGCTTACCAGAATTTGATAGGGTAAGCCTAGACATTTGGAACTACACCGATGCTAATTTGCAATCTACTCAATTAAAAAGTCTTGAAACTAATTTAAAAAGTACAGAGGCAGTCATATATAGACCTTCCAGTAATGTATTCACCTATCTAGGAAAAATCAATGATCGTCAAATTCAAATGACAATGGAGGGGGATGGTCAAATAGCGATTGCCAATATTGATTCAAATTTTACCATTGCAAGCCAATGGGAGGGTTATGGTAAAAGAGATTTATATGCATTAAATACTAAGACTGGTCAAAAACAACTCATTCAAAAAGGCTTAAAGAGCAGTCTAGTCACTCCATCCTATGACGGCAGTTTGGTGGTATTTTATGATGAAATATCAAAACAATTTAAGTCTTACAATACATCCACATTCCAGACCAAGCAAATTGCAAAAGACATTCAATTTCCTTTGTACGACGAGGACAATGATGTGCCAGATGAACCTAATGCTTATGGTATAGCGATGTGGATGGAAAATCACAAACATTTTATTCTCTATGACCGTTATGATCTTTGGCTGGTGGATGCAACTGGCTTAAATGCTTCACAGCTTTTAACCAAAGGCCGTTCATCTAAAAATGAATACCGTTTTGTGAACTTAGATGCAGATAAAAAAGTGATTGGATTTAAGGATCAACTTTTATTAAGGGTTTACAACGAGGTTAATAAAAACGAAGGGCTTGCTGTTTTAGATTTATCGAATAAATCTTTATTTACGATTACTGATATTCCAATGCATTTAACCACAATTGTTGGTGCAAAGAAATCAAATCAATTGATTGTTTTACAAGAAGATGAAAAAAATGCAGCAAATGTTTATCCTTATACTTTTGCACAAGTAAAACAAAGTTCTGTTGCATTGACTGCAATCAATCCACAGCAAGCCAATTACAATTGGATGCAATCTCAGTTGGTTAAATGGAAAGCATACACAGGTAGAACAGCAGAAGGCGTTTTATACTTGCCAGAAGATTTTGATGCTAAAAAGAAGTATCCAATGATTGTTTATTTCTATGAAAGGAGCAATCAGACCTTACATCATTATTTGCCTCCTTCTCCAACACCATCTAGATTGAATATTCCATTCTTTGCAAGCCGAGGTTATGTTGTATTTGTACCAGATATTTGGTACAAGAAAGGCTATCCTGGTCAAGGCGCTTATGATTATATTTTAAGTGGGACAAGGGCAATGGTACAAAAAGGCTTTATTGATAGTACAAGGATTGGCTTACAAGGTCAAAGTTGGGGAGGCTATCAAATTGCATACTTAATCACCAAAACCAATTTATATGCAGCTGCATGGGCCGGTGCTCCTGTTGTGAATATGACGAGTGCATATGGTGGCATTCGATGGGGCCCTGGAATCAATAGACAATTTCAATATGAAAAAACCCAAAGTCGTATAGGTGCTAATTTATGGGAACGTCCAGACTTATACATTAAGAATTCTCCTTTGTTTGAATTGAATAAAGTGAAGACCCCAATTGTAATCATGAGCAATGATGCAGATGATGCTGTGCCTTGGTATCAAGGCATTGAAATGTTTACTGCTATGCGAAGATTGTCCAAGCCAATTTGGATGTTAGTGTACAATAATGAAGCACATAATTTAGTAGAGCGAAAAAACAGAAAAGACATTCAAATTAGAGAGCAACAGTTTTTTGATCATTATTTAAAAGGAGCACCAATGCCATTATGGATGTCTAAAGGGGTCCCTGCAATCATGAAAGGAAGAGACTTAGGATTAGG
>CAIZLI010000115.1 GCA_903933765.1 uncultured Bacteroidota bacterium | reverse complement strand
TCTAATCGCAAAATGGGCTATATTAGTACCATAAACAATTAGATATGGCATTGAATATCATCTGGATCGCATTTTTTGTAATTGCTTTTGTGGTGGCACTCTTTAAATTGATCTTTTTAGGGGATACAGAGATATTTAAGCTTTTAGCGGATGGTTTATTTGATTCAGCAAAATCTTCGGTGATAGATGTTGCTTTTCCATTGGCTGGAACGATGGTTTTCTTTTTAGGATTGATGAATATCGCTGAAAAAGCGGGGGCCATTCAAAAATTAGCTAAATGGATGAATCCATTTTTAAGTCGTTTATTTCCAGAAGTACCACAAAATCATCCAGCTATGGGGCAGATGGTCATGAATTTTAGTGCCAATATGTTAGGTTTAGACAACGCTGCCACACCATTTGGTTTAAAAGCAATGGAAAGCTTACAAAGTTTAAACCCAGAAAAAGAGAGGGCTACCAATGCTCAAATCATGTTTTTGGTATTGCATACAAGTGGTTTGACGATTATTCCTCTTACAATCATATCCTATCGTTTAGCGGCAGGTTCTCAAGATGCTGCAAGTATTTTTATCCCCTGTGTTTTGGCCACAATTGGTACCACATTAGCTTCGATTATTGTGGTGGGTTTATATCAAAAAATTAAATGGGATAGGGTATTGATCGGCTGGTTATTGGGGCTAGTGTTTTTTATGGGCACGGTTTTATTTGCTGTCAATAGCCTTTCACCTGTTCAAAAAGAATTATTTTCAAAAATTGCAGGATCAAGTATTTTAATCGGGATTGTGGTAGCAATAATACTAGGCGGCGCCTATAAAAAGGTTTCCGTTTTTGATGCATTTATTGAAGGGGCTAAAAATGGATTTGATGTGATTGTGAAAATCATTCCTTATTTAGTAGCCATGTTGGTTGCCATCCGCGTATTTAGAGATAGCGGCGCTATGATTTATGTTTTGAATGGAATTAGTTTTTTAATACAGTTTACTGGAATGAATACCGATTTTGTTGGGGCTTTACCTGTTGCCATCATGAAACCATTGAGTGGGAGTGGTGCTAGGGGCATGATGCTTGATATATTTCAAACACAAGGGCCAGATTCGTTTGTTGGTAAATTAGCATCTATATTTCAAGGTTCTGCAGATACCACTTTTTATATTATTGCCTTGTATTTTGGTAGTGTAGGCATTAAGAAAGTAAGGTATGCTGTTTGGGCAGGCTTATTTGCAGATTTGATAGGCGTGGTCATTGCCATATTTATTGGCTATTCATTCTTTCACTAAGAAGTAAGAACAGTAAATGATCTTTTAAAAGATTTTATTTTCCTAAACTCATCTTCATCACTTCTTCCCATTCTGCATCGGTAACGGGTTGAACGGATAGTCTTCCTAATCTTACCAAAGCCATATCTTTTAAATTGGTATTGGCTTTTACATCTGCTAATGTCACTGGATGTTTCAATTTTTTATGCGGCGCAAAATCGACTGCTAACCATGCTGTCTCTTCTGTAGTTGGGTCTTGGTATGCTTCTTTAACCACTTTTGCAATACCTACAATTTCCATCCCTTCGTTGCTATGGTACCAAAATGC
>CAIZLI010000114.1 GCA_903933765.1 uncultured Bacteroidota bacterium | reverse complement strand
TTGCATCCATTGCGCCCGGCAAAGTGCAAGAAGTAAGCGAGGAATATTTTTTTAAAGCTTTGAATTTGTAAATTAAAACCAATCTTTAAACTTACTCAAGTCCACATTACCTCCTGTTAGAATAATACCTACTTTTTTACCTTTAAACAAGTCTGCATTTTTTAACACAGCAGCTAAAGGAACAGCACAACTTGGCTCTATAATAATTTTCATTCTTTCATAGACCAATCTTAAAGCGGCTTTTATTTCATCTTCTGAAACTAAAATAATATCAGCAACATGTGCTTTAATAATCTCAAGGGTGCGTTCACTTAAGGTTGTCATCAATCCATCTGCGATGGTATTTACAAAAGGCGCTTTTTCTACTTTCCCAGATTGAATACTCAACACCGCATCTGCAGCGCCTTCTGGTTCGCCTGCATATACTTTTAATCCTGGTTTAAAATAATGTGCACCTAAACAGGTACCAGATAACAATCCTCCTCCTCCCACGGGCGTAACAACTATTTCAATATCCGGTATTGCATCAATGATTTCTTTTACACAGGTAGCTTGCCCAGTAATCACTTCGTCGTTGTCATAGGGATGAATAAAAGTGGCTCCTGTGCGCTCAACAATGGCTTCTAAAGTAGACTCTCTTGCTGCTTGATTAGATGCGCAAATTGTGACTTCGGCGCCATATCCTCTCACTGCGTTTACTTTTACTTGTGGGGATGATTCTGGCATAACGATGTATGCTTTGATGCCTAACATTTTTGCTGCAAAAGCCAATGCCTGTGCATGGTTGCCCGAAGAATGGGTAGCAACCCCTTTTTCCAATTGTTCCTTCGTTAATTGCAAACTTGCATTCATTCCACCTCTAATTTTGAATGCGCCAATTTTTTGAAAATTCTCACATTTAAAATAAAGATCTAATCCATACAACGCATTGATACTTTTACAAGTCATGATGGGTGTGTTATGGATATATGGCGCAATACGAATTGCTGCTGCTTCAATTGCTGCTTTGGTAATTTTCATAGAATGAATTTAAACAAAAGTATTTTAATAAATTTGAACAACTTTATAAATTGTATATTTACAATGAATCAAATAATATGAAATTAAGTATCCTATACACCATCTTATTGTGTTCACTTATGACATTTACAAAGACACAAGCACAAGAAAAAATCTTAGTGCAATTTTTTATGCATACCACTTGTCCTATTAGTCAAAAATATACTTTAACGATCAATGAAATTGCAAAAAAATTTCAAAATCAACCAGTCCAATTTGAACTTATTTTTTTAGATATAAAAAGTACAAACCAATTAAAAGAGGTAAAAGAATTTGTACAAGTTTACAAAATCCAAATCCCTTTTAAAACATATAAAAATACGGACTATGCACAGCAGATGGGCATTAAAGTCACGCCTGAAGTACTTGTGACGCACGACAATCAAATACAATACCAAGGTGCGATAGATGATTGGTTTATTGATTGGGGGAAAAATAAAAAACAACCAGAACAATTTTATTTAATCAACGCAATCAATGGGATGCTTACAAGCCAAAATGTTTGGATAAAAAAAACAAATGCAGTTGGGTGCTTAATTGAATTTAAAAAAAAGCAATTAGCTCAAAATAATTTATAGGTCAATCAATTCGTCTCCTTGCCTATATTTCACATAATAAAGAATTAAGTTCATCATTTCGTCTTTACTGCCCCAGCCGTAACCAACTGTTCTTGCTGGCTTATATGGGTTCAATGGATTTTCATTGGTATTGTCATAGGTTGCTTCGGCATAAATAACAGTGCCCTTAGGTAACACGGTAAATTTTGTAAATTGATAAGTTGTTTGCCAATTAAAATCCCAGCTTGGAACATGCACTAAGGGCAAAATATTTCCATCTGGGGTGATCGCGTAGGACTTAAATGATTTACCCAGTAAATGCATATGTGGCATAATGGATATTAACGATATACTGTCTTGCAGTATGGGCGATCGCATGTAAAATGTAGATTTCTTATTTGGATAAATAATAAAGGGTTGATTCGAAATATTATTTTCTGTCAAGGTGAGGGTTTGCGCTTCTCTTTCGACAGGTTCATCCGTTAATTGAATAATGATAGATGAGGAATCAACAACTTGAATTGGACTTGGTACATAATGCACATTCACAATAAAGTCTGAGTTAGCATATATTTTTTTTCCTATTCCTTTTGGAAAAATAATTTTATCATTTCCTGGAACCCAACCAAATAAAAATGGATCTGCTAATGGTTTAGTTTGGTATTTCAAGATGGAAGAATCCTCTTCTGAAAGTCCATCTATGCCGCTGATAGATTGAGTTGTATCAATCATGATTCTACTATGATGCACTTGTTTTTTATTGCCCGGTGCAAACTCAATACTTTGTATGAATCCGTTTTCTTTGATCTTGGAAGGCATGTGAAAAAATCTAAACTCTTCTTTATTTTCACCCTTGATTATGAATGCACGATTAAAGCCAATTTGAATTTCAGTTCCTTGTTTTTTCTTAACCTTGTTTGGTGGTAATCCTTTTTCTTTTCTTCGCTCTACTATGCCACGGGGTTGCTCATTTTGAATCCATTGTTGTATCAGTTCAATTTCATTTTTACTTAAATAATTTTCGTTTTTGTAATGTTGAAAACTGGTATCTGCTCTCCAAGGGGGCATGTATTTACTTGCTGTCACAGCGCCAATCATAATGGCCCTGGCATCCACATCGGTCCAATTGTCCAAAGCAAATGGTGCGATGCCTCCACTTTGATGACAATTCACACAGTGTTTAGTCAAAATGGGCTTAATATTTGTCTCAAAATTGATCCTTTCTTGACCTAAAATTGAATTTTGGAACAGCACCATACAGGCAAACAGTGCTACTTTAAATACGTTTAAATTCATGCTTTTTAGACCAATTTTTAATTAAAAAACAGCAAACTGTGTGACTATAGTCATTTGAATCAAAAATCAAACATTTTTTAGACAAATTCGCTAAAAATAACTAACATTTAT
>CAIZLI010000113.1 GCA_903933765.1 uncultured Bacteroidota bacterium | reverse complement strand
TACCAGTTACCAGTTTTTGTTGTGCGTTGGCTATTGAGATACTTGCAAAAAGTACCAATAACAAACTCCATAAACCTTTGGTTTGCATAAATTTAAATCTTTGGTGAATAATGAACTCAGGTATGACCCTTTTGTTAACGTTAAGTTAACTATAATTAGTATTCAATTAGTAAATTTTATATAGAATTTATGCTAATCTTAATTCGTTTTTAACCAAGGGGTAGGGTTTGAAAAGGATGGTTTATACGGTAATGGTTGCACTTCGATCAAAACCTGCTCCTTCTCTGAATTTTGTGTACCCCAACTGGTTCGTATATAGCATCGTTTTACCTATTAAAAAAGGTGGAATATTACTATGGTGATGTCCGAAAATCCAGGCATTTGGGGCTGTTTTTTGTATAAAATCGTCCAAATTTGAGGCAAAAAAGGCATTTATTGGGTCTTTTTGGTGTTTTTTGGGATAATTCAAAAAACTTGGACAATGGTGCGAAATGACCATTTTTCGAGTGCAATTTGATCCCAATGCGGTACCTAAAAATTCAAGGGCCTGTTGATGAAGTTGATTGTAAACTTGAGGGGTCATTTGATTACCCTTCCATAGTATCTGGCTAAAATCTTGCACCCTTTTAGTCACTTTTTCGGTTAAATGAGGGGGGATATGCGACCATAAAGTCGAAAAAATGAGTTCAATTGAACCTTCAGGGTCTGGTATTTCCTTTGTGATGTTATTGAGCAGTAGGATATTGGGTCTAATTGATTCCTCAAAATTGGATGGCATGGTGGACAGGTCTGTTCCATAATATTCATGGTTGCCAGGCAGCCAATAAGTCATTTTAAAATGGTCGGAGAGGAAATTCAAAAAATCTTGAAGCTGATCCATTGCACTAAGCGGCATCAAGTCTCCTGCTATGATTAAAGTTTCTTGAACAGGAAGGATCGGCTTTTTGCTCATTCGTTTTTTATTTTGAGCAAACTCTAGATGCAAATCGGATGCAAATTGAAAATTCATGAAGCTAAAACTAAACAAAGTAATTATCTTGCCCTCACAAAATATACAATATGAAAGAACAAAATTTTAACAATCACGCGCAAATGGTTCCTGGATTTCACTATCTAACTTTTGGTGGCATCATTGCTTTATTAGGAGGCGCCATTAACTATTTATTAAAATCAAGTGCAGAAAATAAATACTTGGCTTCTTTATTGGTCTTAGCGGCTATCATTTTTGTTTTAGTAGCATGGTTTACAAGAACATTTGCATTAAAGGCACAAGATAGAGCCATCCGTGCAGAAGAAAATTTACGCCACTATGTATTAACAGGAAAATTACTACCAGCTAGTTTAAGCGTAGGTCAGATCGTTGCTTTGCGTTTTGCGCCAGATGCTGAATTCCCTGCACTTGTCGAAAAAGCTGCAACTAACAATTTATCAGGAAAAGAGATCAAGCAGTCTATTCAAAACTGGAAAGCAGATTTTTACCGCGTATAATTTACGGCATCTATAAAAGATATTTAGACCCATTGCACAATGGGTCTTTTTTTTGCTTAAATTTAGAAATCTAAAACCACTTTATGATGAAAAAAATAATTGCTTTACTAAGCTTAATCGTATGTGCCGAGTTGGGCATTGCGCAGGATCTAAACAAAGAACTATCTCCACTAAAATGGAGAAGCATTGGTCCCTTCAGAGGAGGCAGGTCCAATATGGCAACCGGTGTTTTGAATAATAGAGACGTGTATTATATGGGCACCACTGGTGGTGGTTTATGGAAAACAGAAAACAGTGGACTTAGTTGGGATAATATTTCTGATGGGTTTTTTAAAACTGGTTCTGTGGGTGCTGTTGCTGTTGCAGAAAGTGATGCCAATATTGTTTATGTAGGCATGGGTGAACACGCCATAAGAGGTGTGATGACACATCATGGAGATGGTGTTTATAAAAGTACAGACGCAGGAAAGACCTGGAAAAAAATGGGATTGGATGCGACACAGCATATTTCAAGAATTGCGATTGATCCAAAAAATCCAAACATTGTTTTTATTGCAGCGCAAGGTGCATTGTATAGTAAATCAACTGAACGTGGTATTTACAAATCTGTGGATGGTGGTGCTACTTGGAAAAAAGTATTGTATGTAGATGATAAAACAGGTTGTGCCGAATTATCAATGGACATGCACAATCCATCTATCTTATATGCTGCAATGTGGGAGCACGGTCGTTTACCATGGCAGGTAATCAGTGGTGGTCCAGGAAGTGGTTTGTATAAATCTACAGACGGTGGTAACAACTGGGTGAAAATGGAAAATGGTTTACCAAAAGAAATGGGTAAAATGTCTATCGCTGTATCAAGAGCAAATCCAGAAAAAGTGTTTGCTTTAATTGAAAGTGATTTTAGCAAAGACGCAGGTGGTTTATATGTGTCTAATGATGCTGGTACAAGTTGGTCACAAATTAATAAAAGCCATCGCTTAATTCAGCGTGCTTGGTATTATATAGAACTGTTTCCAGATCCAACCAACGAAAACAATGTTTATGTAATGAGTGCACCTTCTTTAAAATCAATTGATGGTGGTAAAACTTTTACAGACTTTGCACGCACACATGGTGATTACCATGATTTATGGATCCATCCTAGTAATGGAAAAAATATGGTCCTTGCAGATGATGGAGGTGCGGCTGTAACGCATGATGGTGGTAAGTCTTGGAGCAGTCAAAACAATATGCCCACTGCACAATTTTATAGAATCAATGTAGACAACGAAGTGCCTTATAATATTTATGCTGGTCAACAAGACAATAGTTCAGTTAAAATTGCAAGTCGTGCCATTGGTGCTGGTGGAATAGATGAAAGAAATTGGACTTCATCTGCAGGTGGTGAAAGCGCCTTCTTGGCATTTGATCCAAACAATCCAAGATATGTTTTAGGTGGCTCTTATCAAGGCACCATCGAAGTATTAGATACAAAAACAAAAGGTAGCACCAATATCATGGCTGCACCAATACAGTATTTAGGAAGAGATGCGAAAGATATTAAGTATCGATACAATTGGAACGCGCCAATCATTTGGAGTAAGCATGAACCAAATACCTATTATCATGGGTCACAGTATTTATTAAAAACTTCCGACATGGGAAAAACATGGAAAGAGGTTTCTCCAGATTTAACGCGCAACGAAAAATCAAAGCAAGGAAAACCTGGTGTACCATTTACAAACGAAGCAGTAGGTGCAGAAAATTATGGTACACTTGCTTATGTGATGGAGTCTGTGCATGAAAAAGGGGTGATCTACACTGGTAGTGATGATGGTTATGTTTATCTAACAAAAGATGGAGGTGCTACTTGGAAAAATATTACACCTGCAGGTTTAGCAGAATGTTTAATCAATGCCATTGAAGTTTCGCCACACGATAAAGCAACTGTGTACATAGCAACAACTAGGTATAAGTTCAACGACCATACACCTGGATTATATAAATCAACAGATTATGGAACCACTTGGACTAAAATAAATACGGGTATTGCAAACAATGCATTTACAAGAGTGGTACGTGAAGACAATGTCGTTAAAGATGTATTATATGCAGGTACGGAATTAGGCGTGTATATGTCTAACAATGGGGGTAAAAGCTGGAGTCCATTCCAATTAAATTTACCTATTACACCAATTACAGATTTACGTGTACATCAAAATAATTTAATTGCTGCAACATCAGGAAGGTCATTTTGGATTTTAGATGATTTGAATTTAATTAGAGCATATAAAGCAGACACAAGCAATGTAAAAATATATACCCCAGATGCAACCCTATTGGTAACCGGTTACAGTGAGCTGGATAACAATGATGCAGACTTTACAGGAGCAAAATCTGATGCTGGCGTCAATCCTGCAACTGGTATGGTCTTATATTATCAATTGCCAAAGATAGAAGAAGGTGTTGAGCTAAGCATGGAAATCATGGATGGAGCTGGAAAATTAGTAAGACGTTTTAGTTCTAAGGCAGACGAAAATTATAAGCGATATGACGGCGCCCCAAGAAAAGATCCAACATTAAGTAAAGAAAAAGGGTTGAATCGATTTGTTTGGAATCTTCGCCATGCAACAACAACTGCAATTCCAAATGTATATATTGAAAGTAGT
>CAIZLI010000112.1 GCA_903933765.1 uncultured Bacteroidota bacterium | reverse complement strand
CCGATCTTGACCATAAGGTAACTCACTACTAAAATATAGCTGTACCAAAATATCGGGCTCAATAAAAGCTTTGAAATGATGCCATAAGAAGGCTGCCAATAGATCAATGGAAAAACAGCCGTTAAAATTCCAATCATCGGAATAGGCACCCCTTTAAAATAGGTAGATTGAGTTGTATCCAAGTTAAATCTTGCTAGTCTATAAGCACCCGCCATTGGAATCAAAAATGCAGGTGCAAATAACCAACTACTTGTAGCTAGTGCATTCACATCATTGGCCAATGCCAGTCTTAAAAATTGATACACGATACAAGCAGGTGCTACGCCAAAACTCACTACATCTGCTAAAGAATCTAATTGCTTGCCCATTTCAGAAGGGACATTTAATAATCTAGCAACGTAGCCATCAAAAAAATCTACTACTGCCGCAAGTCCAATGAATAAACTTGCTAAATATAATTTCTCAGGAATTTCTATCAGCATTTCCCCCGATTCAGAGATAGAAGCCACCGTCCCAAATTGAAAGCAACTTACAATTGCTAAGCATCCTAAAAATAAATTAAGCAGGGTGATGATATTGGGGATTTGTTGACGCATCTTGAGATTAAATTATTTTTTTCTTTTCATTAAATTTTCAATCTCTTCTGCCTTGATTGGAATATTCTTGAATAAATCTTGATTGCCTTTTGCAGTGATCCAGACATTATTTTCGATACGCACGCCCATGCCCTCTTCCTTAATATATATACCTGGCTCCACTGTAAAGACCATCCCAGCTTGAATTGGCGCAGTCCTTGTACCCAAATCATGTACATCTATTCCTAGATGATGTGAAATGCCGTGGTATAAATATTTACGATATGCTCTATTCTCTGCGTCTTCATTTTTAATATCCGCTTTAGAAATCAAACCAATTTTCAAGAATTGCTTTGTCGCTTCTTCTCCTACTTTATCGGTATAATTTAAAATACTGATACCTGGTTTTAAAATAGATTTAGCATAATCATGTAAATGCAAACAAGCATTGTATACTTCTTTTTGTCTCTTACTAAATTTACCGTTTACAGGAACAGTTCTTGTTAAATCTGCATTGTATCCACCATATGCTGCTCCAAAATCCATCAAGATCAATTCTCCATCCTTACATTGATTGTTATTGCTTGTATAGTGTAATGTTCTTGCATTGTCACCACTCGCTATAATGCTATGGTATGCAACCCCTGTTGCTTTTTTACTTAAAAATTCATGGTAAATTTCTGCTTCAATTTCATATTCATGCACACCTGGACGAATGAATTGTAACAACCTTCTAAAAGCAGATTCTGTAATATCAATGGCTTTTTGAATCACCACCACTTCTTGCTTTGTTTTAATCGCTCTCAAAGCTTTCATGATTTTAGCTGCGCGTAAATATTGATGCAATGGATAACGCGCTTGCATTTCATCTATGAAACGATATTCATTTGTTCTAACTAAATTATTCTTACGATCGTTCTCGTTGGAATCTAAATAAATCGCATCTGCTAAATGAATCCAGGTTTGTAACATCGCATCTAAACTATCTACCCATACAATGGTTTTCATACCAGAGATAGCAGTTGCTTCATGTGCTCTCAATCTTTTTCCATCCCAAATTTCTTTTAGTTCCTGCGGACGTACCAAGACCAATACCTCTCTGTATTTTGGATCTGGATTGTCTGGAAACAAGACCACCATTGTACCCTCTTGCTCGATACCTGATAACCAGAATAAATCTGAATTTTGTACAAAGCCATGCAAGGCATCTCCATTGCTAGGGAATTCGTCGTTACTTACAAAAACTGCGATGCTATGTTTTTGCATTTGACTCACAAAACGTTTTCTGTTTTGTGTAAAAATGGTTGGATCTAATGGGTCGTATTTCATAATAAAATTTGAATTGATATGAATGTCATAGTCATACTGCCTTCTAATGGCATACTGGAAGCAAGATACTTAAAAAGGTTGGGCTTAGGCAATCTTACCCCACCCAATTTTGTTT
>CAIZLI010000111.1 GCA_903933765.1 uncultured Bacteroidota bacterium | reverse complement strand
CCTGAGTGCGCGGCGGGCTGCAATATTACATTAATGATGGAAATCTTCCAAAATCCTATCAAGGTATTTTTTCTTGTAGTAGTAGGATTTTATTTGCAGCATTGCTTCTTGGGAAATAGTATCGATCTGATCCATTTCCATATACGTTTGAATAGGTGCATAAAGTGCATTTTTAATTTGTTCAATTTGATGAATGATGGCTTGTTTTGCTGTATCATCTTCTGCATCCATCCAAGCCTCGTTGAATTCCATCATCTCCATTAAAAAAGCTGGTTCTAGGGCATATTTTTCATCAGGTGTCATGATGCCTAGTAATTCAAGTACATAGGGTAGAATGCGTTCTTTTTGGTTTAAAAGGGTATAGCCTTTATTGGCTAAGGAGGATTGTTCTAAAGCTGCTTCTTGTTCCTCAGGATCGCCCTGAGCAAATTTATCGGGATGGGTTGCCTTCTGGATCTCCATAAAAGCGGCCCTTAATTTTTGTGTATCTACTTGAAAACCAATAGGAAGACCAAATAACTCAAAATAGTTCATGCTTAAATTTCTTATATTGTGCAAAATAACCAATATGCCTGTATTAGGACTTATTAAAGAGGGAAAAGTTCCCAGTGATAATAGGGTGGCTTTAACGCCTAAGCAATGCAAATGGCTTAAGGATCAACATCCAGATTGGGATATTATTGTAGAAGCATCCCCCAACAGGTGTTATAAAGATGAGGAATATACTAGAGAAGGCTTAGCATTGGTGACCGATATTAGTAAAGCAGATATTTTATTGGGTATTAAAGAGGTGCCAAAGTCTCAGTTGATAGCAGGGAAAACTTATTTATTCTTTTCACATACCAAAAAGGCACAGCCTTATAACCAAGCTTTGTTTCATACCATGATGGATAAAGGGATTACCTTGATCGATTATGAATGTTTAGAACATGAAGATGGTCAAAGACTCATTGGATTTGGTTTTTTTGCAGGTATAGTTGGTGCGCATAATGGCATCATGGCATATGGTAATCGTACCAAAGCTTTTCATTTAGGCAGGGTGAAAGAAGTGAAAGATTATAGAGAACTCATCCATACTTATTTTGGTTTAAAATTACCACCAGTAAAAATTGTTGTTACAGGATCGGGTAGAGTAGCACATGGTATTTTAGAGATCATGAATTTAATGGATGTACAACAAGTGGAGCCTGATGAATTTGATCGCCATTATGCTTACCCAGTATATGTGCATTTAAAAGGCAGAGACTTATACAAGCATAAAATAACGAAAAATTATGAGCGCAATGATTTTCACGCGCATCCTCAAAATTATGATTGTACTTTTAAACAATACTTGCCGCATGCGCAGATATTAATGAATGGTATTTATTGGGAGCCAGGTATTCCTCCTTTGTTTACACACCAAGATTTATTGGAAGAAGAGTTTGTGTTGACCACTATTGCAGATATTACAGATGATGCGCATGGTAGTGTGCCATGTAATTTAGGAGACGCGCCTTCAGAAAATCCTGTGTATGGTGTGAATGTCAATAGTTTTGAGAAAACAGCTCCTTACTTACCAGAAGGAATTGATATTATGGCCGTAGGCAATTTACCGAATGAATTACCGCGTGATGCAAGCAGGTTCTTTGGAGAACAATTGATCAAATATGTTTTACCTGATTTAGTGGCAGGAGGCAATGAAATCATCCAACGTGCAACCATGTTAGAAAAAGGGGTATTAAATCCTCGCTATGATCATTTAGTTGACTATGCAAAACATTAGTACTTCTTTTTAATTTCTTGTAGTAAAACCTTAATAATTAATTATACCGACATGCTTATAAATGTAAGTAGTAAGCCTTCAAGTAATTAACAAACTCCTTGGTGTAGGATTGATCCGCATTTTTAATAACGATTTTATGCCTTTGAATTGTCGCTTCTTTTTGTTTTACAAATTTTAGCATAGCCCTTATAGGTAGATGCTTTGCATCATTGTACATCAAACATTCTTGGGATAATTGAAGACCATAAGTTGATGCAAACTTCTGCATTGTATAAGCCCTTAATGTGGGCACTAAAACATACCAAGCACCATTTTCTTGTAACAAGGAAGCAGCAGCTTCTGCCAATGCATCCCATGGCAATGCAGTGCTATGTGCAGCCAAATTTTTCGCGTTGTCTGGTGAATTTAAATCCCCTTCGTAAAAAGGTGGATTGGTAATGATGCAATCAAATAAACTTTCTTTGTTCTTGGATGCATAATCTTGAATGGAACTATGAATTACATTCAATCTATCTTTCCAAGGGGTTAAATCAAAGTTGGTTTTGGTTTGTTCAAATGCACCTGCTTCAATTTCAATGGCGGTTATATGCGCAGAGGATTGTTGTGCGAGCATCAAGCTTAATAAGCCTGTGCCTGAACCAATATCTAATATATTTTTAGCATCTTGTATTTGTGCATCAGCCGCAGACCATCCGCCAAACAAACATGCATCAGTACATACTTTCATTGCAGTATGTTCCTGATGCACGATAAATTGTTTACACTGGAAATAGGGATTAGCCACTATTATTCAGATGTTAAACCAGCTACGATATACTCTTTGTTTAAACGAGCAATGTTCGCTATTGAAATTTCTTTAGGACAAGCTGCTTCACAAGCACCAGTGTTGGTACATGCACCAAAGCCTTCCTTATCTAATTGTGCCACCATATTGGTAACACGTGTTTTTCTTTCTGGACCTCCTTGTGGCAATAAGGCTAAGTGCGATACTTTAGCACTTAAGAATAACATGGCAGAACTATTTTTACAAGCTGCTACACAAGCACCACAACCAATACACATAGCTGCTGCAAATGCTTCATCAGCTTTTGCTTTTTCGATTGGTAATGAATTACCATCTACCGCATTACCTGTATTCACACTTACATATCCACCTGCTTGAATGATTCTATCAAATGCAGATCTGTCTACTGTCAAATCTTTAATAACCGGAAATGCATTGGCTCTCCAAGGTTCAATAACAATGGTGTCATTGTCTTTGAATGCACGCATATGCAATTGACAAGTGGTATTGGCTTGCCAAGGACCGTGTGGCTTACCATTGATATACATGGAGCACATTCCACAGATACCTTCTCTACAATCATGGTCAAATGCCACAGGTTCGCCACCTGTTGTAATTAATTGTTCGTTCAAAATGTCCATCATTTCCAAGAAAGACATTTCATCTGAAATATTTTCAACTCTGTACATTTCAAATGCACCAGCAGTTTTAGTATTCTTTTGACGCCAAACCTTTAAATTTAAATTCATAGTAGTATGTGACATGGCAATATTATTTATAGTTTCTTTGAGATGTTTGAATCACTTCGTATTTTAATTCCTCTTTGTGTAAAGCCCACT
>CAIZLI010000110.1 GCA_903933765.1 uncultured Bacteroidota bacterium | reverse complement strand
GATCCGGGTAACAAATCTACTGCACCAGCAATCGCTACAACACTCTGCACGCTAGCAGGTCTGTCCACAATCGCCACATAAGTTTGTTTAGGCTGAACAGGCTTCGCAAAATTTTGTTTTGTAAACACACCTTTTTTCCAATTGCCGAAACTTTTTTCTGCCAAAGCTTTTGCAGCTGCAGGTTCTATATCTCCAACAAAAATCAAATAAGCTGCATTCGGTAACCAATAGGTATTTAAAAATGATTTAACATCTGCAATAGACACCTGATTCACTGTTTTAGTAGTTGCAATTTCTCCATAAGGATGGGTTGCACCATAGACTAATTTTTTTACCACATTACCAGAAATCGCATCCGCATCGTCCTTATTTGATTCAATACCTGATAAGGTTTGTTTGCGGATTTTCTCTAATTCCTCTGATGATAAAGCTGGTTGCAATACCACTTCTGACAATAAACCTAGCAAACTTGGGAAATTGCCTTTCAACGAACTAACCGATGCTGATTGACTAGAAGTAGACATGCTTCCACCTAAAAATTCAATGGCTTCGTCTAATTGTGCTTTTGATTTGGTGGTAGTGCCTCTTTTCAACAACTGACCAGCCATTTGAGCCACACCTGCTTTATCTCCTTCTTCAAAACCATCGTAGTCTAAAGCCAATGTAGCACTTACTTGTGGCAGTTTTGTATTCTTAACTACAAATACTTGTAACCCGTTTGCTAAAGTAAATTTAACTGGGTCGCCTACTTGAATTAAGGGCGCTTTTCCTGGTGAAGGCGCTTTTGAACGATCTATATTTTGTGCCATTGTAACCAATGGAACTAAAAATAGAAATAGATATAATTGTTTTTTCATAAAATTATTTTAAGGTATACTTTGTATAATGATTATTTAGTGGTAGGTTTTTCTTTTGGTAAATAATACAATACAATCCTATTGTCTTTGTTTAAATACTTCTTGGCCACATTCAATACATCTTCTCTGGTTACTTTATTGTATTTATCTAATTCTGTATTGATTAAATTGGCATCTCCAAAATAGACTTCATTATTGGCTAAACTTTCCGCGATACCAGCCATTGTTGCATTACTAGTAACTAGCGCAGTTGTAATCTGATTTTTTACTTTTTGGAATTCACGCTCACCTACTAATCCCATTTTTAATTCATTCACAACGCTATCCATACTTTTTTCTAATTCTTCGATCTTTACACCCATGTTCGCAATAGACAAAGCAATGAATAAGCCTTCGTCTTCATTGAAGAATGGCACCGATTGCGCAGCTACTGCTTGTTGTTTTTTATCTACTAAAGTTTTATTCATTCTAGAAGACTCTCCGCCAGATAAAATAGTGGACAATACATTGAAAGCATAATACTCATCTCCACCTTGTTTTGGTGCACGATAAGCTTGGAATACCCCAGGTAATTGGATGTTATCGTAAACCACGTCTCTAACCTCACCGCCCAATGCTGGTTCTTTAATAGTAGGTCTTGGGATTGGTTTAGTACCCATTTTAATTGGTCCAAAATAAGCTTCAATTTTAGCTTTCAATTCGGCTGTATTAAAATCACCTGCAATTGACAAGACACAATTATTTGGCACATAGAATGTCTTGTAAAAATTGATGAACTCGTCTAATTTAGCGGAGTTTAAGTGCTCCATGCTGCCTATTGGTGCCCATTTGTAAGGATGCACTTTAAAAGCACGCTTTAACATTTGATTTAAGAAAGAACCGTATGGTCGATTGTCTTCACGTTGACGCTTTTCTTCTTTTACCACTTCTCTTTGTGTATTCACACCAATTTGTTCAATTTTTGCATGCATCATACGCTCACTTTCTAACCATAAGCCTAATTCAACTTGATTAGATGGAAGTAACTCGTAATAAAAAGTACGATCCTGAGAGGTATTCGCATTCAAGGCACCACCTGCATTGGTGATATACTTATCAAACTCACCTCTTTTGATATTTTCTGAACCTTCAAATAATAAATGTTCGAAGAAATGCGCGAAGCCTGTTCTTGCAGTGTCTTCGTTTTTAGAACCTACATGGTATAAAGTCGTTACAGCCACAACAGGTGCTGAATGATCTTCATGTAAAATGACTTTTAAGCCATTCGGCAAAGTGTATTTCTCAAATTGTATGGTTTGACCTGTCACCTGAGTGATGAACAATGTCAGCATACAAATAAAAAATAGGAAAGATTTTTTTTGCATAAAAAATTGTTTTTTGGAATGTATATTTTGATAAAAATAATGCTAATTGTACTAATTATTGATTAAAGTAATTTAAGATTTTATCTAATAATGTTAATATTCTCAGGAATAGAACCTAGTGTAAAAACAACCTAAAATTAGCCCCCAAATTGGATTCAAATTTAGAGTGCCTTGAAGCTACTTTGAGGCTTGATTCCAGCTAATTTCAGGGTCCTTCTTAAACCAAGTTAACTGCCTTTTTGCATAATGTCTTGTATTTTGCTGAATGGCTTCTATCACCGCCTCTTTTGATTGATTACCCTCCAAGTAGGGCAACCATTCCTGATAACCAACCGTTTGTAATGCGTTTAAATGAAATTGAGGACGCAAAGCCTTTACTTCCTCTTCTAATCCCATTTCTACCATTTTATGCACCCTTTGATTAATCCGGTCATATAGTTGCGCCCTTGGCATTTCAAGGCCAATTTTTTGTATGTTAAATGGACGTGTTTGCTTAGTCTGATTTTGAAAACTTAGAATGGATTGACCTGTCCCTGTCATCACTTCCAAAGCCCTAGATAATCTTTGTGTATTTTGTTGTTCGCCTTGGTCTGCTTGCGCCCAATAGTCAGGATCCAATTGTTTTACCTGACCTTGAAGCCAATCAATACCTTTAGTCGATACCTCTTGTTGAATTTGAATGCGAATTGCTGGATCAATTTCAGGTATTTGATCCATCCCTTCAACAAATGCTTTAATATATAAGCCCGTTCCCCCAACCATCACAGCAGCTCCGAATTTTGTTAGTAGCTCATTTGCTTTTGCTAAAGCATATTGTTCGAATACACCTGCGTTCACAGTATTCTGAATGGAATGACTTGCTATAAAATGATGTTTTACTTGAGCTAGTTCTTCATTGCTTGGACGAGCAACACCAATATTTAATTCCTGATAACACTGCCTAGCGTCTGCAGAAATGATTTCTGTTTGTAATTGTTGCGCCAAATCAATAGCATACTTTGTTTTACCCACTGCAGTAGGACCAACAACGATATATACTGTAGGCGTCAAAATAAATGTATTATAAATTAGTAGGCTTCGGAATTAATAGGCTTCGGTGCTATCATCAAACATACCACCTGCATCATCAGAACCTGCATCATCATCAGACGTATCCTCCTCATCAGACGCATGCGCGTCTTCTTCTTCTGAATCATCATCAGACCCAAGACCTTCTTCGCCCTCTTCCCCAAATCCATCCTGGGCTTCTGTTAAATCATACTTCTCTTCTATATCTGTGAAATTAGGCCCTAACAAGCCTTTGGTGCCATATTGCATGGGCCCAACACCTTCGATTCTTGATACCAATGGATAATTCAATTCTGCATCTGCATTCTTGATCACTTGAATCAACTGAATTAAAAATGTCCATGACTTTGCAAAATCATAGAGATAAACAAATTGTTGATTGGTATTCAAAATTTCAGAACCTATCAACACTTCATCCATCATCAATGGAGGAACGACATAATTTTTTTCGTAGACTGCTTTACTAATTTCTCTACCTCTTTGCCATTTTTCGTTGCTTCTAAAAAAAGTAGCGTCATGTTTTTCATCAAACTCAAAAGCCTTCAAAATAATATGATGTAAATCTGTAAAATGCTGTGTGTGTTTCACCATCACATCTCTATAAATCGCATCGTCTTCCTCCCAAGAAATTCTAAATTTTAAAATGGCCATTTTGGTGATTTTGAAACGCTAAATTAGCATTTATTAGCTTGATTTTAAGCTTTTTTATATGGCAGGATGCAATCCAATTTTAGCCGCTTCGGCTATCATGAATTGATGCGCTGCAGCATACTCATTGGGGATAATGCCGTCTAAAATGGCTTCTCTAATAGCATCCTTTATAATGCCTACTTGCTTAGATGGGGTAATATTAAAAATTTGCATAATCATCTCTCCAGTAATTGGAGGCTGCCAATTGCGCATCTGGTCTTTTTCCTCCACTTCCACAATCCTGGCTTTGACCATTTCAAAACCTTGCAAATACCTTTTTACCTTATTTTGATTCTTGCTTGTAATGTCTGCGGCACATAATAACATCAAAGATTCAATGTCTTCGCCCGCATCAAATAACAACCTTCTTATGGCACTATCCGTTACATTTTCCTTGGTCAAAGAAATAGGACGTAAATGCAGTGCCACTAATTTTTGCACCAATTTCATGTGCTCGTTCAAAGGCAGCTTTAATTGTGTAAATAATTTAGGTACCATCCTTGCCCCAACCACTTCGTGCCCATGAAAAGTCCAACCAAAACCAGGTTCAAATCTTTTGGTATTTGGTTTTGCAATATCATGCAATAAAGCAGCCCATCTTAGCCAAATATCTTCGGTATTTGCAGCAAGATTATCTAGCACTTGTAATGTATGTGAGAAATTGTCTTTATGTCCAATGCCATCCAAGGTTTCAGCGCCTTCCAATTTTAACAAGACTGGAAATATTTGCGCCAATAAACCTGCTTCTTTTAATAAATACCAACCCTTAGAAGGTTGCTTTGTTTTCATTATTTTTTGCAACTCATCTGTAATCCTTTCTTGAGAAACAATCTTAATTCGATCCGCCATTTGTTGGATGGCTTTGAAGGTTTTTTCCTCAATCACAAAATCCAATTGTGTTGCAAAGCGTATAGCACGCATCATCCTTAAGGGGTCGTCATCAAATGTTTGCTCTGGCGACAATGGTGTTCGAATAATTTTTAATGCTAGATCTTCCATTCCATTGAACGGGTCTAAGAGTGCGCCAAAGTTGGATGCACTTAAATCTATCGCCATCGCATTGATGGTAAAGTCCCTTCGATTTTGGTCATCTATCAATGTGCCTGGCTCGACTGTTGGATTTCTACTTTCTCTTACATAAGATTCTCTTCTCGCGCCTACAAATTCAATTTCTATGTCTGTTAATTTCACCTGCGCAGTGCCATAGGTTTTAAACAATGAAACAACTGGCTTTGGACTAAATTGATTGGCAAATGTGGTTGCTAATTGCAAGCCATCTCCTATACATACAATATCAATGTCTTTGGTATTTCTTCCTAAGATTTTATCGCGCACAAATCCACCCACTGCATAGGCAGGTATTCCTAATTTTGCTGCAGCTGATCCTGCAATGGCTAATAGGTCTTTTTCTTGTGCTGTTAATTCAATGGACATCGGTGCAAAAGTACTAATTGTGTAGCACTTGTTGGAGCGGTTGATAGATTTGTTCCATGGTGATGGTTTCGGCGCAATTAAAATGCTGTTGTGGGCATTGCTTTTTGCCATGCAACCCACAAGGCCTGCAACTTAAAGCTTTTTTTGTCTCAACAATAAATGAGGTATCCGACAATGGACCATAGCCAAAATCTGGCACAGTAGAACAATAAATAGCAGCAACAGGCGCATTCATTGCGGATGCAAAATGCATGGGTGCAGAATCATTGACATAGTTCAATACAGCGCCTTTTTGTAAAGCAGCAGATGCTAAAAATGATAACCTCCCGGCCAAGTTGACTAGATTGGGGTTTTGAACTGCTTGCAATATCTGGTCATTCAATGGCTTATCACCAGGTCCACCTAGTAAATAAATGGGCCCTTCAAAAGGAATTGAATTTAATAATTTGATCCATAGATGCCTTGGGAATTGCTTTGTATACCAAACCGAAGCAGGCGCCATACACAAATAAGGTTTTGCTTGATACCCTTCCACAGCTTTTTGATCCTGTGAGGAAGGATACAATGCTGGCTTTGCATTTGGGAATTTTCCCAATGGCGATAACAAAGCATGGTTTCTTTCTATTTCATGCAATCCATTGCCAACAGACTGATGTACTATTGTATTGGTAAATAAAAATGCAAACGGATTTTTATCAAAACCTATTTTCATTGTTGCACCAGATAAAACCGTCCATAATCCTGTGGCAGCATATCGTTGCACATTGATCACTGCATCAAATTGACTTTTTCTAATGGTGAAAAGGATTTGTAACCAATTCGCATATTTATGTTGTTTTTTATCCCATACCAATACTTGATCTATAAATGGATGTGCATTCAATAATGCCTCATTTCCTTTACGTACTAATATCGAAATGGATGCTGCTGGATTTTGCTGATGTATGGATTCCAAGATGGCAGTTGCTAAAACGACATCTCCAATAAAAGCAGTCTGTATGATTAAAATTTTCTGTGCCATTGATTGGGTTTAAGAACGAATAATGATGATTTGATCCTTTTCCCATTTCACAATAGCAGAAGGTTCTTTTAGAGTTGTATCCTCTTGCTCCGATCGCACCACATAATCAACACCTTCAATAATATCTAAAGAAATATCTGAAAAACATTTTGGTGTGGGCAATCCAGAAATATTTGCCGAAGTACTTACAATAGGTTTACCAAAAGCTTGCATTAATTGTTGCGCAAAATTGGCTTTACAAATTCGAATTGCAATGGAGCCATCTGTTGCAATTAAATTGGATGCTAGATTTTTTGCATGCTCATAAATCACAGTCGTTGGCTTGGTGATTCCTTTGATATAATCCGCCACTTTAGGCGCTGGCTCAGCCACATAATCTAAAATCCATTTTTCTTCGGGCACCAATACAATCATGGCTTTTGTATCTGCTCTTTTTTTAAGTGCATAGATTTTTTCAACTGCCACAGGATTGGTTGCATCAGCACCTATCCCCCAAACAGCATCTGTAGGATATAAAATGATCGCACCTTTCTTTAAGGCAGCTAAGGCATTTGTTATATCTTCTTCCATTAAAAACATGATGCAAATTAATCATTAAGGTTTAAAGCAATTCAAATGAATGTGTAAAAGAAAGGGTTTAACTATCTAAATCAACCTGTATTTTTGTCAAAATCGAATGAAAAGGACTCAACTATACAATCAAGGGTTTCTCTGGGCAGTCCTAGGCACCATCCTATTCTCCACTAAAGCCATATTCATCAAACTTTGTTTTAAATCAACCAATATTGATGCGAGTAGCTTATTGATGTTACGCATGTTGTTTTCTTTGCCATTCTATGCTGTAGCAATGTGGTTTTATTTTTCAAAGCAACCTATCAAAAAAGCAAAAGCATCTACTTACTTGGCCGCATGTTTAGTGGGTATACTTGGGTATTATATGAGTAGCTTGTTTGATTTTATTGGATTGCAATATGTCTCTGCTAGTATTGAAAGAATCATTCTTTTTATCTATCCAACGCTTGCAGTGTTGTTGAATTTGTTGATTTTCAAAGTGGCTATTACTAAAAAACAATGGATGGCCATTTTAATCACCTATTTCGGAATTGGCCTTGCCTATTGGGGTGAATTGAATCAAATACCAGACACAAAATTGTTCTTTTTTGGCACTTGGATGATCCTGCTTTGTGCTATTACTTATGCTTTTTACTTAGTGGGTTCAGGAAAAATAATACCAAAAATAGGGGCTCCTCAATTTACCAGCTTATCCATGCTGGCAGCAAGTGTAGGCATTTTTATACATTACTTTGTCACCCACCAACAAGGCTTGGCTTTAATTGTTGCGCTCCCGATCCTGCATTCAAGCAGTGTGTGGTATGTGATTGCACTTGCACTCATAGCAACTGTGATTCCCTCCTTTTTAATGAGCGGCGGGATGAAAAGGATAGGAAGCAATGATTTAGCGATCATAACAAGCATTGGGCCTGTTTCGACCCTGTTCCAGGCAAGATGGGTATTAAATGAGCCGTTTAGCTGGGAGCAGATCTTGGGAACTGTATTCGTCGTGCTAGGGGTCATACTCGTAAAAAAAGTTGGGGCAACCGAGACGAATCCTGATTACCCCAATTATCCTTCCCCCAAAGGATAAAATCTTTATATATAATATTTCTTTAATTTGAAATAGCTACTATTTTCTCTATTGTGTAAATATTCGATCTATGGATGCATTTACCAAATTCTTAGTAAATTAAGAAGAGAAATTTAAAATTTGAATATATT